>JBFFMB010000201.1:0-4203 GCA_041554455.1 Bacteroidales bacterium | reverse complement strand
TTAAGAGTTCGATATCAGGGAAATCAGCTGGAAAATCTTTAGGGGGACGAACAAGTTTCTCCCCAGAAATTTCCTTGAAATGCTTTATCACATGAGGTTCATTGATAATCTGTTTGAATTCCTCAACATTGAAAAATATTTCTTTTCTAATTTTCTTTAATTCCGGAGATGGAGGCATATGTATTCCACCGGCAATAAAACAGGCATTCCTTTGTAAATGAAGATAATAACCTGCATTTCCGGAGGTTCGGCCATTTTTAACCAAAAAACCACCAAAATTTAATTTATAAGGTGATTTATCTTTTGAGAAACGAACATCTCGATATATTCTAAACATACATTGTTTTGGTTCAATGCCTTTGATATCGCTATCAAATAGAGAAACTCCCTTGATCATATCAAAAACAAAATCTTTAACGGCCTCATTCGCTTCAAGGTAGAGCTTCTTATTTTCGTTGAACCATTCACGATTATTATTCTTTTCAAGCTTTTCTAGAAAATCAAAAATTATAGGGTTTATCATAAATTCAATAATTTGAGTCCAAAGATAATAGCCACCCGACAATTTTCCAATATCCAAATAAAATGGGACAAATTTTCATTTTTGGTATAAATACCAAAGCCCAAAAAAATGAAACTCAATTCAAACAAGTCGCTTGCTCTTGTTTTTCTATTTTTTTTGACTAGTGAAACAATGGCAATCCTTCCAAAAAGTGGATTAGGAGCCAGATCTTCAGCCTTAGGAAACAGTTCCATTAGCATGTGTGATTTCTGGTCTCAATTTAATAACCAAGCAGGCCTAGCTAACAATAGCAGCTTCCAAATTGGATCATCCTATGAAAACCGATTCCTTCTTAAATCATTAAGTGTAAAGAGTATTGGGGCAATAATCCCTGTAAATAACGGGAATTTTGGGATAAACATCATTCATTTTGGCGATGTCAATTATAATGAAATAAATTTTGGTTTGGCTTACGGGCGAAAGCTTGGTAAACATTTATCTGTTGGGATTCAATTCGATTATTTTACCATTCACCAAGGCTATGATTATGGATCAAAATCGAAGTTGACATTTGAAGGAGGATTTATCTATACTGTTGATGAAAAAATAAAAATTGGTGGACACCTATACAATCCTCAGTTCAAATCGAATAGCAATAATGAAGCTATCCTCCCAGAAATATACCGACTCGGTCTTGAATATTCTATACATAAAGATTTAATTGGGTATTTTGAAGTTAAAAATCAATCGGAACTTGGATCATCCCTCCATTTTGGAATGGAATACATTTACAAATCATTTTCATTTAGAGTTGGTTACTCATCAAATCCTGATCAATTTACATTTGGATTAGGGATACAGAAAAAAAACTTAATGCTCGATATTTCATCTAGCCTACACTCTGTTTTAGGCTATAGCCCCCAGCTTTCACTTGTTTATATTTTTTAACGATGAGAAAGAGAATTTTTATCGGCTTGATCATATTTATAGTAATGAACATCCATATTCTTCAGGCACAAGAAAATATTGAAAAAATGATTGAAGAACGAATTGAAAGCATAATCGAAAACAATGCTGATGCTATAGAAGAAACAGAAATCTATGATCAACTGATTGAACTCAGCAACAACCCATTGAACCTAAATTGCAAAAACTTTGAGATACTTTTTAGTCTGGGTTTAATGAATAAATTTCAACAGTATCAGCTACTCGATTATTTAAACCAAGTGGGACGTATGCAGTCCATTCAAGAGCTAAAATTCATTAAAGGATTTTCTGAAGACGATATTGAAATACTAAAATATTTCGTGAGCATTTTAGAATGCAAGGATGTAAAATTTAAACTAAAAAAGCCCAGACATGAAATCACCTCTGGCTATGCAAGGGTCTTACAAAAACAAGCCGCTTTTCAATCTGTATCAGATGATCTATTCATCAACTCCCCCAATAAATATTACTTAGGTTCGCCCGAAAAAATATATTTCCGATATAAATTAAAGAGTGGCGAAAATATAAAAGCTGGTTTCATCACTGAGAAAGATGCTGGAGAAGTCCTTTTCAACAACCACTATAAAGAGCCCAGTAAAAATCTACTGAATAAAAACCCACAAGGATTTGATTATATCTCAGCATATGCTTCTGTAGAAAATTTTGGATTGCTTAAAAATCTAGTGGTGGGTGACTATCAATTACAATTTGGTCAAGGCTTAACGATGTGGTCTAGTTTAGCTTTCGGGAAATCACCAGCCAGCACAGATTTAAAAAAATATGCGAGAGGAATACTTCCCAATTCATCAAATAATGAAAATCATTTTTTTCGTGGCATTGCAGGTTGCTTTCAATTTAAGAACATCGAATTAAGTCTCTTTTATTCAAACAAAAAAAGAGATGGGAATATCGTTTCAGACAGCACTTTTAGCAGTTTTCAAAATACAGGTCTTCATCGGACAACCAATGAAATTGAAGATAAAAACAGCATAAACGAACAAATCATGGGAGCTCATATAGACGTTCCCATTAATAAAATCAAAATTGGTTTCTTGGCTTATCAACAGAAATTTGATAAAATAATGACCATCGATGATCAACTGTATAAACGATATAATTTTACAGGGGATGAAAATTTTTGCTACGGCATGGATTATCAAGGCATCTTCAATAAGCTAGAGGTTTTTGGAGAAATTTCCATGTCAAAAAATCAATCCAAAGCTATTATTAGTGGGCTGAATTACTTTATAAATTCGCAAGCAAAAATTCATATTCATTACCGAAATTATTCACGCTCTTACCAAAATTTTTACACCAATGGATTAAGCGAAAATTCCACCCCAAAAAACGAAGAGGGTTTATATACAGGAGTTGAACTTGAGTTACACCCTAAATGGTCGGTATGCGCTTACACTGACTTCTTTCGTTTTCCTTGGCTCAAAAGCGGAGTTGGAAATCCATCTCGAGGTAATGAGCAAAGTTTACAATTGAATTATAAACATTCACAACTATTAAATATCTACGGAAGATATAAACGCCAGACTAAAGAAAGAAATCAAACGAATGATGACGTTTGGTTTGAGTATCTAATCCCTGAAATAAAGGAAAGTATACGATTACATATTGGACTCCAGTTATCCTCTGCAATACAAATTCAGAGTCGTGCCGAATGGCAATTCTACAAACTTGATAAAGAAAAAAGCAATGGATTTCTTATTTTTCAGGAGATAAACTATTGCTCCTTAAACAAGCGTTTAAATTGTTCATTCCGTTATCTTAATTTCAATACTCAAGACTACGATAGCCGGATTTACACCTATGAGAAAGATATGCGTTATACATTTAGTATTCCATCCTTTTATGGTAAAGGAAATCGGTTTTATTTGATGGTAAGCTATCGCATTTCCGATGGCCTGATTGCACGATTCAAGTATTCTCAAACAAATTATTACGATCGCGAAACGATCGGTTCGGGATTGGATTTAATAGAAGGAAGCGAAAAATCAGAATTCAGAGTTCAAATCCAAATTAAAATTTAAGACAAAAAAAAGCCAAAGCTAGCCATTAGCTAACCTCAGCTTTCAATAAAAAATATTTTTGAAAAGGAAGAATTACATAATCGCTTCCAACTTATTTACCAATGTTTGTTTTGGAACAGCGCCAACTTGTTTATCAACAATTTCCCCATTCTTGAAGAATAGAATTGTAGGAATATTACGGATACCAAATTTACCAGCAACAGCAGGATTGCTATCAACATCTACTTTACCAACAATGGCTTTTCCTTCATATTCGTTAGCAATTTCTTCTACCAACGGGCCAACCATGCGACAAGGGCCACACCATACTGCCCAAAAGTCAAGAAGAACAGGTTTATCTGATTTTAATACAATTTCTTCAAAGTTTGCATCTGTAATTTCTAATGCCATGATCTATAAATTTTTGATTATTGATAATGTGATTTATTTTACAAAAATACAAATAATTCTATATCAATATATGTTAAATGTTTATTTTAACTTATACTTAACTCCTGAAATTTTCTCAATTGCTTTCACAAAAGTTAATGGATTTATTTGGGATTTTCTTGATTTCAGTTCGACACTCTGTTTCTCAACAGGATCACTTAACTTTACTCTAAAAGGCACCTTACCTGGATGTTTTTTTATGAGATCAAAAATTTCATTTATTTTACTTTCATTAAGCTCTTGAGT
>JBFFMB010000200.1:0-4207 GCA_041554455.1 Bacteroidales bacterium | reverse complement strand
TCATAGGTGAAACAATAGAGTCGTTAATATTAAAAGCGACGAAAATCGGCCATAAAGAGGGATCCATATCATACAATGATTCAATAAGCTCTAGCTTAGTTTGAGTTGGAGGATCTATACAACGACGACTCCAATTAATCGGCACTTTGTAAGCCTTGGGGCTATTCACCAAAGCGGGTTGGCTTGTTGACACTCCAGCAGTAATGAAATATCCTAATACAGGCTCCTCCAGATCATCCACATTATACACATTCCCCAGAATTTGATAAGGTTGAGAGCTATATAAGGTATTTTCCACATTGTTTTGTTCTTCCAAACTACTCATAAAGATATAGGCATTTTCAGAAACTCTAAATTGTTTGGCCTGTATGGCATACTTATACTCAAACTTCACACTATTGGGGGTAAAATTAATAGGGAAATTATTAATTTTTGGGGTAGATATATTTTTGGTAGCGTAAGTAAATCGTTGATCAATACGAGTTGTGAGCCAGCAATTTTTTACGGTATCGACATCGTTTGTGGGAATGATATTAATTTGATCGGGAGGGATGCTGTAAATGTCATCACTTCCTAAAAAATCATTCGTACCATCGTATATGAAATAGGTTTTATGAAGAGCCTCATAACGATAGGTTTCACTAATCTCCCAATAATAATAATTGATCGGATCATTGCCCATATCCGTTGTTATATAAAATTGAAAGCCATATTCATTTTCGGCAGAAGTCGCGCCATTTTTTTGAATCCACTCAGCGGATATTGATTCTACACCAACGGGTGCTAAAAGCTCCTCAAAGGAAGACTCATAGTGTTTCCCATTGGTTTCTATTGAGAGTCGATACTCATGACCAATGGTACCTCGTATTCCATTAGGATCGGTTTGGTAGACTCCACTCTCGGCTTCACTAAGGACTTCAGTTGTTCCATCACTATCAATGATAGTGATACGTGCCCCCGAAATAGGATTAAAATTATTGGTATCAATGGATGATGATTTTAATAGTTTAATCGTATAAGGACCCGGATCGTTGGTAATTTTTCCATCGATGGTGAGTAAATATTCGTAGTCGGACTTAAGCTCTGGCCAATACTCTTCGGTACAAGAATACACCAACAATAGTGTTGTGAAGGAGACTAGCACTAACAGCCCTTTATTTAAAAATTTCTTACTCTTCATAATTTTCATTTTGAAATTAAAGTTATGGACATTATTGAGCTATCGATAACCCATGTCCACTAAGCTCTAATTTTTGCTTTAGTGTGCTTTGTTCAATAAATTTATTCATGATCAAATTGGCAAGCTCTGTTATTTAAAGCATATTTTGTGTCCCAAAATGACAGTCAAAAAAGCCTCGAATAAATCGAGCCATTTCTTATTTTATAATTTCAAAGCTTGACTTCCCATAACACCAACGACCATCCTTGCTTTTTCCTCTCACAATAATTTCGTATTCGGAACTATCATCAGAAGCATAAAAACGAATGGATTTTTTATCCTTCATTTTTAATTCTCCATTCCAATACAAAAGGTTACGAAAATCAGCTTTACGGCTGGAAGCTTTTTGATTGTTTTCGTAGCTTGGAGGATCAAAATTATAGGAATCTGAAATAGTGGTGTATTCAAAAAACACCGATTCAGGTGGCATTTTCATTCGACCAAAATTATCCGTTTTTGTATTGATTAGTATCACTCCATTAAACTGACTTTCGCCAATCACAAAAGGAGTGGTATAAACACTAATTTTATGAATATCTCTAGGGTTGATAGCCATGATCTCATTGACATCAAAAATCGTAATATAATCAACCATAATTAAGGGTTCCGCTTGAAAATCCCAACTCACAGGATCAGTCACCTTCAGCACAAAATCCTCACCCTCTTTTCGGGCTCTCACGCATGGAACCAGCTCTCTGAAGATAACTTCTAAGGATTCACTGTCTACATACTCATCCAGATTAATACTAAATTCAGGATTCATAAAACTAAATGGAAGGTTGATCGCAGACTTGGCTACAGTTCCAACTTCTGTATTAAAAACTTTGGATGCCTGAGAACTCACATACATATCCTCAATAAATGCGATTTGGCTTGAATCAATCTCCAATGGGATAGGATTGATTGTTGGATAAGAGGTTGAGAAATCATTGTTCACAAAGAGTTCCAACTCCTCATTATTGGACATTTTATTATTTATGCTTAAGAAGACATCTTGGGTTTCTCTTAAATTATTAAGTGAGAAAATGAAAAAACCCTTTTCATCTGTTTTATACAAATGAACCTGTGGAGATGTTTTGAAAATGGAGGCATAAACTTCGACATTTGAAACGGCTCGTTTCGTCCTTTTTTCGCGTACATATCCACTCAAGGAAACATCTCTAATTTCGGGCACCCACTCAAGACCATAGCTAAACTCTTTTAAGTTTGCTTTGAGTTCAGTATTAGTGGATAGCTGGCTATTATATTTAATCAAGAGGGCTTCCAATTGAGGCCTGTTTTTTGGATTAATTTCAGGATTGGAATGGAAGTACGATTCCAATAATAGTGGATTATGAATTAAATAAGTGGGCAGCAATGGTCCATTATCTACAAAAGTTCCTTTTTTAGCTACAGTAATCGACAAATCTAAATCACTTAAACTGGACATTAATTCCAACTCAATCTGAGCTCTATGCTTATATTTTTGTTGATCAGGATTAATTTGAATCTTTACAATCTCTTCCTGAAAATTAAAATAACTATACATATTGATAATCTCATTTTGAGCATTTCGCAGAACAAAATAAGTAAAGCCTGTATTCAGCACATTTGAAGGAATAGAAAAATGATTGGTTCCATTTTCTACTTGCACATCCAAGTCGAAGGTTTTATTAAAATGTTTTGAATAAACACCCACTTTCAACGACTGTGGCGATGGTTTTTGATTTATGATTGTCAAATCTAATTGATTTTCAAAACGGCTCTCCGATACACGCATGACAGTTCCTTCTTGCCGAACTTCAGGCAATTGGGTAATTATGGTATCATTATCTTCGATGGTATAAAGCGTGTATTCTGAATCAATCGCTGGGACAAATTGCAATACAGCCATCCCATTTTCAAAATTTACATCGATGATCTTATCTTTATTTTCATCCTCTAACCACGAACTATCAACAGTATTCCGTCCTGAAGGCAACAGATTTACCGCAACTTTATTTGAAATATTGCCAAATAAGAATCCAAATTCAGGTAAGACTTCAATGCTCTTTGGGATCATTAATTTCTCGCTTAATTGAAGTGTTGGATTAATAATAGTGATGTAATGAGTGCTCAATGATTCAGGCAAACTATTCCGATGATATTGCGTATAGGCTCTTAGCAGATAATTCCCTGATTTTAATTCGCTAGGAATGATAAACATCCCGGCAACCAAACCATCACTAACCTTAAATTTCTTTTTAACAAAACTCTGGTTCGATTCGTTAAACAATTCAACATATAATACATTGCTTAATTGTGTACCTGCCTCATCCAGTTGGACAAAACCTTGGGCATTGAACCACACTTTTTCACCTGTAATATAGAAGTCTCTATCCGTTGTCAACGATATATTCTCACTTACTTGATTGGAAAATTGAGTAATGTCTGTTTGACAAAAGACGAATGGGACGCTCAGTGCATATACGATATAGACTAAAAAAAGCTTTTTCATCTGTTTATTTTTCATTTTATAGGTCTAATGGAATAAGCCCCAATAAATTGGGTTTTACCTCATTATTATTGTTATAAGTCATCAATATTAATCAACAGAGAGTTATCATCCCAATAATAGGGTTTTATATGAATCCCTCCTTTTTTTCGTTCACGGCAATCAACACACGATGGATCAATGAAGATAGGCGATGGCGTTTCCGCATCTGGATTGGCTGCTATAAAAATGGGCCATAGATTGGACGGCAGTGCTTTAATTTTTTCAAATACATCATTCGTATTATATGCCCTAAGTGGATTATCACAACTTCCCCAACCGATGGGAACATTATAGCCTCTTGGCCGTTTAACCATAACGGGTTGGCTATTTGCAACACCTGCTGTCAGGAAATATCCCAATACAGGTTCGTCCAGATTATCAACATTATAAATATTACCTAAAATCTGATAGGGTTGAGAGGTGTATAAGGTATTTTCCACATCGTTTTGATCCTCCAAACTACTCAAGAAAAT
>JBFFMB010000199.1:0-4209 GCA_041554455.1 Bacteroidales bacterium | reverse complement strand
GGTTTATGCCGCTATGATGGCTATGGATTTGTCATTTACAATAATACACCGAGCGATTCTTCAACGATCTCCAATAACCTTATCACTTGTTTGGAAATTGATAAAAAAGGAAATCTCTGGATTGGCACTGAACATGGGCTGAACTTATTTAATAGACAGACGGAATCATTTACCACCTTTTATAAAAGTGTGAAGAATAAATATTCTTTAAATGATAATCATATCAAAGCTTTATATGCTGACGATCAAGGTATTTTATGGATTGAAACCGCTGGAGGAGTTCTTCATAAGTTTGTAATTGAGACTGGTAAAATCCAAAAATATAGACACGAAAAACCACATCAGCCCTATTATCGATATCATGAAATTTATGAAGATCTAGACAATAATTTGTGGATTGGAGGAAGAGGGATTCCTGTGACAATATTTGATCGCGAAACAGAAAAATTCATCTACAATCAAGCAGATCCAAATAACAACAATAAGAAAAGAGATAATGATGTGGCTTGTTATTTTGAAGATTTGAATTATAATTTCTGGGTTTCAGCGACGGATGGAGTTTATTTGATGGATAAGGAAACATTCGAATTTAAAAAAGTTCTTCGAAGTTCAACCTTTTCAATCATACAAGATATTAATGGTACTATTTGGATGGGATCAGGCAGTGGTCTAATTAAAAAAGAAGAGGGAAAAAATTCATTTGTAAATTATAGAAAAAATCAAGATAACCCATTTGCTATAGTCGATAATCATATCCATAAATTATACGAAGATCGTTCGGGAGTTATTTGGATCGGCACTAATAACGGAATCTCAAAATACTGCCCAAGAAAATATTTATTTGGAAACTATCGACACATTGCCAACTTACCCAACAGCTTGTCAGGCAACAGAATAACGTCTATAATTGAGGATGACTCAGCTCAGATTTGGATAGCCACTCAAAGTAATGGTCTCAATAAATTAGATCCGTCAACGGGCGATATCAATCACTTTAAGTCAACAGGAAATATTAAAAAAGGACTTTCTTCTGACAGAATTTCATCATTATACAAGGATAAGAAAGGAGATATTTGGGTTGGCTTATGGGCTGGCGTAGGTTTTAATAAATTAAATCCTGTCACTAACACATTTACGCATTATGCTTATGACCCTCTCACCTTAAAAAGAGATTGGTATAATGATTTCCTTGAAACAAAAGATGGTCGATTTTTTTGTGGGATCTGGGGTGCTTCTGGATTTTCTGAATTCGATCGCCAAAAGGGGAAATTCACTGGAATGAGCTATCTAAACGGAAGTCGACCTCAAAATAGAAGTGTGACTGCTATTCAGTATTCCAAAGGCAAGATTTATCTTGGCTCCAATTCATCCAAACTATATTCTTACAATATAAAAACCGAGCACTTTATTTCTTATTATAGAAAACCAGCCAATCCTAGCACTCCTGAAATCAAACTCCCTTTTGGAGATCAAAAAAACATTATTGACGTAGATTTTACTGATATTAATGATTTATATACTTACCAAGATAAAATCCTCTTATGTGCATCTGATAAAGGTTTACTAATTCAGGATTTAAAAAACAATTCATTTCGAAGCTTGACAAAAAAGAAATTCCCCCAATTATTATCCGATGAATTAAATTCATTTTATAAACTATCAAAGGACACCCTATGTATTATAAGTAGTCGGGGACTTAATTTTTTCGATCTATCAAAGAAAGAATTAATTTCATTTTCAATAGCCTTGGCTGAAACTCCTGAAACAGTATTAATGTCTGGAAATCACTTGTTTTTAATTCATACCAATTTCATTCAAAAACTTAACCTAAAAAACAAACAGCTAATCGATGAATACCATTTAAATGAACAATACAGTGACGTAAAATTTAGTTGTGCATTAGAATTTACAAGTAAAAAAATCATATTGGGCACAAATCGGGGTTCTTGTGTCTTTGATATTGAAAAGGGTATCATCATTGAGTTTTTTGATAAAAGTTTTAGTAATACCGAAAACTGGTTTTCTGTAAATACCTTATTTAAAGATCGTGAAGATAATGTTTGGTTGGGAACTGATATTGGTTTCGGTAAAATGGATTTAGAGCACAGCAGCATACAATGGGTTAGAGATTCAATGGGCGAAGTGGATCGACTAATCAAAGGAAATGTTCAATGCATAACGGAAGATGATGGTGGCAGACTATGGCTAGGAACTGAATCAGGAGCCTGCATTTACAATAAAAGCACTCATCAGTTAACTCATCTTAAGAGTAAAGGAGAATACGGTTTAAGTTCGCATTTAATCAATAAACTTTTTGAAGATTCAAATGGGAATATATGGATAGGCACTTCTGACCAAGGGCTGAATATAATATTGAAAAACGGAGATATTAAAAATTATCCTGGTGACATTTACGATCCATCCGGCTATCGAAGCGAAAATGTTATCTCCATCTTTCAGGATAGCAAAAAAAACGTATGGGTTGGAGGTGATAAAGGTTTAAATAAGTTTGAAGGATTAAATAAAATTGTTAAGAATTTTAATACAGAAAATGGCTTAGCACATCATTCAATCATGGCAATTCTTGAAGATGATAATGAAACCCTATGGATTAGCACAGGAAATGGGATCTCCAGATTTGATTTAAAAACAGAGAACGTTATACGGAATTACAACAAACTTGATGGAATTCAAGATAATAGCTTTAACAGAGCAAATTGTAAATTGAAGAATGGCACACTGATGTTTGGTGGGAATGAAGGAATAAGCTTCGTTGATCCTGCAAACATAAATGAAAAAGAGCTAATACCCGACATTGCATTTACGGCGATACACAAAAATAACGACTTGATTAACACAGAAATTTCATCGGGAGACACAATATTCATCAGGCCTAAAACAAAGTTTTTTTCTATTGAATTTTCAGCACTAGAATATTCAGAAGCCAAAAAAAATAAATATAAATATAAGCTTAGTGGCTCATATAACGATTGGATCAACTTAGGCAATGAACACAAAATATCATTTACAAACTTGGCTTCTGGGAAATACAAATTATTTGTCACCGCATCGAATAATGAGGGTTTATGGAACGAAAAAGGAATCTACTTAGTACTCATTATCAAACCACCTTTTTGGAAAACTTGGTGGTTTATATCAATCATAGCATTGTTAATTATTGCCACAACTTCATCATTATTAGTACTCAAAATTAACAATTTGAAAAAGGAGAAAATGAGTTTGCTACTTGAACAACGATTATTACGCACGCAAATGAATCCTCATTTTATTTTCAATGTTTTAGCTGCTGTTCAGGGTCTAATTTATCAAAAGGACACAAAAATTGTCATTAATTATTTATCAAAATTTGCTGCTTTAATGCGCTCAATATTATATCATTCAAGAGAAGAATTTATTTTGCTTGAAAGCGAAATTCTTTTTATTGAAAATTATTTAAAACTCCAGCAATTACGTTTTTCTGATAATTTTGAATATGAGATTAGCATTGATCCTTCGATCAATGCATCTATAGTTTCTATCCCTCCAATGCTCTTGCAACCCTTTATTGAAAACGCTATAGAACATGGCTTCAGAAATAAATCCAAGACTAAGGGCATGATTAAAATTGATTTTACGAAAAAAGAATCCGCATTAAAGATTAGTATTGAGGATAATGGGATAGGCATTGAGAATGCTAAAAAGCTCAATACGTCAGGCAATAATAACCATAAATCCCTAGGTATAAAAACAACGTTGGAGAGAATTATAAAAATGAATAAAGCTAAAAATAAGGATAGAGTTTTTGAAATAATCGATTTAGGGTCTATAAACCCTGACGAAACTGGTACTCGTATCCGTTTTGAAATCCCATTCACTGAATTGTATTAATGACATTAAATTAAGTTGTACGAGTTGATTATTTTAATAACTTGACAAGATATAATATAGGCTGAAAATAACATTTGAGATGAAAGTACTAATTGTAGATGATGAGGCATATGTAAGGATTGGATTAACAGAGATGTTGAAGATGCATTGTTCTGAAATTAGTTACATTACAGAAGCAGATAGTGTTGCTGAAGGCAAAAAGGCTATTGATAAATTTAAACCCGATCTTGTATTTTTAGATGTTTGTCTATCGGACGGAAAAGGATTTGATTTATTGAAAAGCTTGAATGAAATTTCGTTTAAAGTTATTTTTATTACTGC
>JBFFMB010000198.1:0-4224 GCA_041554455.1 Bacteroidales bacterium | reverse complement strand
GTTTAAGTTCTAGTACAGATACAGGTATGGAGACATCTTTATTCAAATCTCTCTCCTCATTATTACATGAGCTAAGAACTACTATGGCTGTTAAGAATACTAATAATCGTTTCATTTTTGTATGGTTTGTATGGTTATTTATTTTTTTATCTCTCTATTGTGATATTCTGTTGCAATTCTTGAGGAATGAAAGACATATTGTTTTCGAAATCCCAAAGCGATTGAATCTTCAGATTTAATAATTCAAGTTTATATCTAATTAATGCATTGATTTTATTCATTTTCTTTTCAGAAAGTTGATTTTGAAAACGTTCTAAATCAATACTGGTAAGATCACCGCTTTTATAACGTTCAAAATTTATTTCATAGGTCGATTGTGCATTACGCTCATCCTGATCTGCAATTCCAATTTGACGAATCAAATTATTTAGGTTTCGATATACTTTGCGAATGTTAATAATGATATCGCTTTCTTGATCTTTTAGATCAATACGAGTTGATTCAACAGAGAGTTCCGCTGCTTTTATTCTTGCTTTTCGTTCTCCCCAATCAAATAATGGAATCGAGAAGGTTATACTGGCCTGAGGACTTTTAGATGGCGTATCATAAATATCTTTAAAAACTTCGCTGGTACCGGTAAATCCCATCGACAAACTTATATCACCTTTAAATTTATTATTCGCAGATGTTTGAATGAGATCAAATTGAGCATTGGTTATACTGATCTCTTTTTGTTGAAGTTCTAATCGTTGTTTCAACCCATTTTCAACGGCTTTTTGAAGATTAACACTGACTCTTTTGTATTGAACATCTGCAGCTACTTCAATTTCCTCATTGAGAGAAATTCCCAATAATCGTTTAAAGTCATCCTTTGAATTTTCAAGAGCTACTTTTTGATTTTCAAGATTTGATTCGCTCGTGCTATAATTTAATTCAGCCTGAAATAATTCTTCTCTTGCTGATAATTCGCCTTCTACTTTACTTTCAATAATTTCTTTGCTTATTTTTTGATTCTCAAAATCTTCGATAGCAATTTGTAGTGACATTTGTTTCTGATAAATATCGTAAAAGGCTTGCGTCACATATTTTTCCATATTCAACATTTCCATTGAATAGGCTAAGGTTGCATTTTCAAGATTAAGACGGTTTCGCTCTAAATTCATTTTTGTTTGGTTATACATAAATAAGGGTTGTCTATATTGTATGTACAAATTGTTGTAATACCCAAAATCGGAGCCGGTAGTTGATACATTGTCATGGTATTCAAAACTATTGATCAATGACAAGGTTCCATCAAATGCTTTAATGGGTTGAACAATTGAAAACTGGCTAGAAAACTTCTTTGTTTCACTATTGTACCAGGTTGAGAATTGATCATCATATTGGTCTTGTTTGCTGTAAGAAAATGGAGTCACATCCAGTGCAAACTTTGATTTCAAAGAGGCTAATTGGGCATTTAACAGTTCTTTATTTCGCTCAATATTTAACCTTGATCGTTGAATATCGGGACTATTAGCGAATGCAATATTCAGCGCTTCTTCTAGGCTGACTGTTCGTTGCGAAAAAGCAGTAAAACATCCAAGGCTGAGTAAGAGTGAAAGAATTATCAATTTTGTGCGTTTCATATATTTTAAATTTAATAGTATAACAAATTAATTTTTTACCCATTTAATGGCATCAGCCGAAATCATCGTTCCTCTTGACTTATTGGTCATTTCAACGATGGAGGTTTCAGGTGTAATAAAAAAGGTTCCCATATAGTTCCATCCGTCTTCCACATCTTTATCAAGTAATACAATATCTTGTATTCCTTCTTCATGATGAATTTTAAAGTTGAAACTGGCTGCCGTATGTCTGGATCTTCTCCTGAAAACATTGATCTTTTCAATATGACAATAGACATCATAATAGGCTGGTTCCGTAATTTTTGCATTCCAACTTGCCGTTCGATCACCACTTCCGGAATGTGTATAATAGGCCGAACGTACATATTTTCCGTAGAATCCAGAACGGACGACGGGTGTCCACTCTGCTGGTGGGTTCCACCAGCGAACACCTTTGTATTTGTATCCTTCTTTTCGGTTTTTATCAACCATGGTCTTTAAAAAACTCTTGTGTAAATCTTGATAAAAACTGAAACCTTCATCTTCATTATCGACGATGATGGCATTATCTTCGTTTAAATTGTCAAAAAATTCGGTTGCTTTTTGGCCTTCAAAACCCTTAATATTTTTAACGTCTTCGCTTTTATCGAGGTCATATACGAGGTTATTAGGAAGGTTTTCAGCTATGTGAGTGAAAAAATTAATACGTGTTGGCTCGTTGTTGAATACAAATCCAATGTCAAGAGATTTGCCAGCTGGCACATATAATTTTTGTGTAAAATCAGGAAGCACCTGATTATCTTCATTTCTAGATTCTTGATTTTCTAGATCAGCTATAAACGTAATGAGCCCATCAACGGTTTCAGGATTAGATAATTTGAATCTTACTTGATATTTTGTGAAATCGCCTTCCATAACTTTATACGATTCGACATCTTTTATAAGGAAGCCCGGAAGTTTTTTTGTTAGGTACCAATCATTCACTTCTGATTGTATATCACTGTTGAAGTTTGTTTTAAAAAGCTGATTTAAATCTTGAAATGAAAAATTTTGATGCGCATTATTTTTAATAAATTGATTAAGAGCCCCATTGAATTTAAGCGCTCCATACCTTGCTCTGAAAAGGCTAAATAAATGATTCCCTTTAGATTGAATGATGTCATTCAGGCGAACTTTTTCATCTTCATCCAAATCATCATCTTTCGCATGTAATCCTGAGGTCATTAATTCCTTCAGTGAGGCATCTTTCAACTCTAGATTGATACGTTCACCTTTGTTTATGTCCGTAAAGAACCATCGAAAGCTTTGTACATTATTTGCATTCCGTTCTTTTAAATATATTCCCAGCGACAAATCGAGCATGGGCCAATCGTTGCTCTTAAGTTGTGTGACAAAATTGTAATAATTGGGAAAAAGAGTAAAGGTATTTCTATCAATGATTTCTTGATATTGATACCATTCTTGATGATTGGCCATATAATTACCACGTACAAATCGTTTGAAAATTCTGCTTTGAAGATCTTTAGGAGTCACTTCTTCGTTATCTCTTTCCATCCTTCTTTCAAAACGTCTTTTGCGTTTTTTGAAATCGGTTTCCTCCAGAGTCACACCCTTTTCTGGATAGAACATTATTTCAGGTTGAACAGCATCACTACTGATGGAATATATGTGTTTGTCTAAGGCAAAATGAACGGGAACTTCGGCTAAGTAAAATCGGTTAAAAGGATATTCAAGCCCATTTGCAGTTTCATATTCGTTTTTTAAATCTCGGATTATTCCTGGTAAACTATCAGAAATGTCTGTGAAATGTTGCTCAAAGAAATCATTCCCATTGATAGCATAAATCCCATATTCTATATTGTCGATCGTTGTGCTTACTTTTTTATAATCACCAATCAATAAACTAATTTGAGTTAAAGGATACTCAGGTGTAAAATTAAATTCGCCTGCAGTGTCCGAACTTTGTGCTCCTTGCGAAATGGCCGTGAGATTTTCAGCCGTTTTTATATGTAGCGTAAATTTTGTAAAGTCGGGTGAATAATAGGCAGGGCGATTGGTCGCATAAGTGACCCCTGAAGTGGGATACCATAGCGTTTCTCTGGTTAAACAAACGAAATCTTCTTTTAGGAATGCAAAACGTTTTCGAACCCTGAAAATCTCCAAATTAAAATCACTTTCAAATTCTTCGGTATTCAAATCTAGAAAATGTGTCCGCTCATCTATGCTGCCTTCATACTCAATGCTAAGAGTATGTGTTGATAGCTTAGCTATTGCAGAAGTCGGAATAAATTGGATGATCTGTAGATCTCTTTTAAATGGGATGACTTGGTTATCTAATTTGGCAGAGGTGATTCGTAAAGATGGATTCAGATTAAAAATTAAGGTATCAATACTTTTTCCTGAATTATTCAGGACGCTTAATTCGGATGATACTTTAATTTTCTCTCCCTGATGAATTAAACTAAGATTGTTTTTTGTAACCTCAACTTTTGGGGCAAAAGAGTAATGATTATTTAAGGCAATCATTTGATTCTTTAGCTCAACAGTGCCTTGTTTTAAACCAATGTATTTATTGATTAATAAGCCTCCAAATACCAGAAAAATAATACCAATAAATAAT
>JBFFMB010000197.1:0-4257 GCA_041554455.1 Bacteroidales bacterium | reverse complement strand
CTTTGTGAAAAAACGGTGCTCGTTAGTAATACGATAGCACAAATTAAAAAGATGTTTTTTTTCATAAGTAAAATTTATTTAATAAGTAAAACGGTTTAGGTTAATTATTTCAACATAGATTGACATCAAATATATCAAATGAATTTTTTTAATACAAATTTTAATAAGCCGGAAGTTCAATTCCACTAATGTTTCTGTACAAATTGATTGCATATTTATCCGTCATCCCCGCGATAAATAGGCTTAAATTTAAAATATTTTCATAATCAGAATCAAATGGTTTACCGTCGAGTTTAAAATATTGAGGGGGGATGAGTTTAAAGATTCGTTTGTATTTTGGATGTTTTGGATTTTTATATGCATGAATGAAATGGTCTAATAAATCGGGGAGAACTCTAAATCCTGCCGATTCAATTTTAAGAACGGATTTGTATTGATAAATATCATTGATACTTCGAGTCTGGATTTTCTTTAATATTTCCTTTTCAGGGATGTCATCGATTAAGCAACTATAGAAATCCCCATCCAAAATTGCATCTTCATTTTTGATAAAAACGTCAGCACTTTTTGAAATAAGATGGTTGATTACTTTAGCACGTAAATAACTTATTTTGCTTCTCTCTTCATGTATTTGACTGTACTTTGTCTCACTTTCAGCCCAGTTGTTTTTTAAGATGCTCAGAAATAATGATTCAATTTCACGAAAAGGAATAATTCCCAAATTATAACCGTCTTCAAAATCTACAATGCGGTAACAGATATCGTCAGCAGCTTCAACGATATAAGCGAAAGGATGACGTTTCCATACAGTCGGATAGTTTTCAAAAGGATGCATCCCTAATGTGTTGGCTATTTGATTAAACGTCTCAATCTCTGTCTGAAAAACACCATATTTCTTTAGATATGAAATCTTGGTATTTCTTAAATCGGGCAAAGATGTTTTTGGGTATTTTGTAAAAGTGGCGTAGGTTAAATAGGTAAGACCTAAACCTCCTTTTAGTGATGTTTGAGCAGCTAAGCTATTTGCCATTAATCGGAATCCTGCCGCATTTCCTTCGAAGTTTTGGAGGTCGTTTAATTCTTCATTTGAAAGATTCCCTAGGATAGAGCTGCCTTCATTTTCTTTGAAGAAATATGAAATAGCTTCTTCACCTGCATGACCAAAAGGGGGGTTTCCTATATCATGAGAAATACATGCAGCACCTATCACTGCTCCAAAATCATGAGAAGAGACGCCCATCTCTTTGAGAACAGTATGTTTCTTAATCATGGCATTCCCAATGATAGTACCCAAGGATCGACCTACAGAACCCGCTTCCAAACTATGGGTTAATCGATTGCGTACATGATCTGAATTTGGAAAGGGCAAAACCTGTGTTTTATTCTGTAAACGACGAAAAGGCGTGGAGAAAATGATGCGATCATAATCCCGTTGAAATTCGTTACGGGCTAAGCCGGTATTTGAGCTTTTGTCTTCTTCTCCTAATCGAGTGGTGTTAAACAGTTCTTCCCAGCGCATAATTCTTTATAATGATTAATCATTGTAAACTTAAGAAATAATTATTGATTTCTTTAAAGCTTAAAAAAACAAAGCTGTTCTCTATAATTAGAAAACAGCTTTGTTTTATGGTTTAATAGATTTTTTATTTTACGGGACCAATCGGTAAAATTACTTTTCCATAAACTTCATTGATGACTTGAGCCATAGCTCCATAGATGGCAATAGAGCCACAAATGATTCCATCAATACCTGCTATATGTTCAATGATATGACTTCCTGTAAATTTAGCAGCAGCTAAAAGAAAAAATAACGCAACTAAAGTGCCGAAAGCTAATTGAAGCATTCTATTTAGTTTTAATGTTCCAACGAACATAAATGAAGAAAATATTCCCCATAGTACTAAATAATATCCAACGGAAGTTGCTGTTGATGCAAATTTGCTATCGCTGAACATATTTGGAAGCAACCAAATAGTACATAAAGAAATCCAGAAGAAACCGTAAGCTACAAATGCGGTCATCCCAAAAGTATTATTCTTTTTGAATTCTAAAATTCCGGCAATTATCTGGGCAATACCACCAATGAAAATACCCATGCCTATAATCATAGCATCTAGTCCATACAATCCTGCATTGTGGAGGTTGAGTAAAACGGTTGTTAGACCGAAACTAAGTAGACCTAGAGGTGCAGGGTTCGCAAACTGGTCTTTGATAGAAATTGTTTGTTCCATTTTATGTAAATAATTAGGTTTATTTTTAAGCCCGCAAAAGTATACTAATTGTTTATTTTTACACACAATTATTTAACGATTAGTAATATTTAGAATGAAAACATATAATCCTAAATGAGCATAAAAAAACCAAGGAGGTAAATCCTTAGTTTTCAATATTTAGATTTATTGTGTATTAGCAAATCCGTGGAAGTTGTTCCCCCGCAAGCATATCAATGATACGATTTCCTCCAATAGTTGTTTCTATCCACCCTTTGCCGTGATGCTTGTCAACGATTTCGCCAATAATAGTGGCTTCTTTTCCAAACGCATGTTTGTGCATAATGGCTAAAACGTTAGCACTATCCTCATCCGAAACAACCATCACCACTTTACCTTCGTTCGCTACATAAAGCGGGTCAAATCCTAATAATTCGCACATTCCACGAATCCCTTCTTTAACCACTAATGCGGATTCGTCGATTTCTAATCCATAGTTTCGTTTTTCAACCAACTCGGTTAAAACGGTTGCTACTCCACCACGAGTCGCATCTCGCATAAATTTTACATTGGCCCCACTATCCAGTATTTCAGCAATGAGGTGATTTAAACAAGCGCAATCCGATTCGATCTTTGCACGAATATTTAGTTCATTTCGGGAGCTCATAATGGTCATGCCGTGATCGCCTATACTTCCATTGATAATAATTTTATCGCCAACACCCACATTTTCACCACTACTTATAGGAATGTATTTTTTATCTAAAATTCCAATTCCAGAAGTATTAATAAATACTTTATCCGCTTTCCCTTTATCGACTACTTTGGTATCACCGGTCACAATAAGAATGTTTGCTTTTTTGGCTTCATCGGCCATTGTTTTTACAATTTCTTCTAAATCGGCTAATGAAAAACCTTCTTCGATGATAAATCCGACAGAAAGATATAATGGTTTTGCACCACTCACTGCCAGATCATTTACTGTTCCAGCGATAGCAATTTTTCCAATATTTCCTCCCGGAAAAAAAATGGGATCAACCACATATGAATCGGTAGTAAATGAAATATTAGACGCATTGATTTCCAATAAAGCAGAATCCGTTTGTTTTTGTAAAATTGGATTATTGAAATGCTTGACGAAAATATTTTTGATAAGATCGTGTGAAAGCTGTCCGCCCGAACCGTGACCTAATAGGACTTGTTTGTTCTTCATAATATTAAAAACGTTATAATAAGAAACTCAATGTCATTCAATGAGAATTCAAAAGGCATTCAATGGTTTTTATTTAAAAATTATCAATCAAAAATTGTATTTTATTCTCTGTTAAATCTATAATGGGCATTACAAGCTCCTTCATGAGAAACCATACAAGCCCCGATAGGATCATTGGGATTACAGGCTTTCGCAAAAAGTTTGCAATCTTTAGGGCTTTTTAAACCTTTTAAAATTTCACCACAAATGCATCCTTTGTCCTCTTTGGTAGGCTCCACTTCAACGGCAACCATCACTTCTGCATCGTAATTTTTATATTTATCGCGAACCTTCATTCCGCTGTTTGGAAGTACTCCCAAACCTCTCCACCAATCATCTCTGAGTTCGAACACTTCCTCTAGCATTTGTTGTGCTTTGGTATTTCCTTCTTCTTTAACAACCCGACTGTATTCATTCTCAACACTATATTCTTCCGATTCAATTTGTTTTACGAGCATCAGAATGGAACGTAGTAAATCAACAGGTTCAAAACCTGAAATCACCACACCTAAATTGTATTTTTTTGGAATTTCAACATAAATACCTGTGCCTGTAATTGTACTCACATGACCCGGAGCAATGTATCCATCAATAGTAACTCCCTCGTCAATTAAGGCTGCCATTGCTGGTGGCATGATCTTGTGCGAACTGAATAAGAAAAAGTTTTCAATTCCCTGAGCATGAGCATTGATGATTCCTGCCGCACTACTTGGAGAGGTTGTTTCAAATCCGATTCCTAAAAAGATAATTTTCTTATCGAGGTTTTCTTTGGCAATTTTTAAAGCATCCAGTACT
>JBFFMB010000196.1:0-4266 GCA_041554455.1 Bacteroidales bacterium | reverse complement strand
TCAATTTTTTTTTAAAAAATAAAACATAACACGACTGATACTTAATCGCCGAAAAGGCGAACTAATTACTAAAATGCATAATGATATTTTTGTGCAAGCATTGAATAATAACGCTATCGAAATTTTTTAAACAATGACAAATAAACTAAAAAATAGAGTGATCTTAAAACTTTTAATTGCAACATTCATCATTCTTGGATTGCAACAAACCGACATTCAGGCTCAAGAGAAAACAGTTGTTGATGAGATTATAGGTGTTGTTGGAAACCACATTATTTTAAAATCCGAATTGGAAGCTCAATATTTGCAATACCGGAGCCAAGTTGGTCTTGATGGTGATGAAGAATCTATAAAATGTGATATTTTTGAAGGCATGCTATTTTCAAAATTGCTTGTTCATTTTGGGGAAGTAGATAGTGTTAAGGTTAGCGATTTGCAAGTAGAACGAACCATTGATATGCGATTGGGTTATTTCATTTCTCAATTCGGATCGATCAAAGCGATGGAAGAATATTATGGCAAAAGTATAAATGACTTCAAAGAAGAGATGTCTGTCATGATTAAAGAACAAATGATCAGCGACGGCAAAAAACAAGAAATCATTGGAAATGTTACCATCACTCCTTCTGAAGTAAAATCATTTTTTAAAACAATTCCATCGGATTCGATTCCAACAATCAGTTCTGAATATGAATTTGGGGAAATCACCAAAACTCCTGTTATCAGCGAAACCGTTAAAAACGCAGTGAAAGAAAGAATTACTGGTTTAAGAGAACGTATTATAAAAGGAGAAAGTTTCAAGACACTAGCCATTTTGTATTCCGAAGACCCCGGTAGCGCAAGTAAAGGAGGAGAAACAGGATTGACTGCTCGTGGACAATGGGATCCCGCATTTACCACAGCCGCCTTTAAATTAAAAGAAAATGAAATATCTGAGGTTGTTGAATCTCAGTTTGGCTATCATATTTTACAACTTATTGAACGCAAAGGCGATTATATCAATGTTCGTCATATTTTATTAATGCTGAAACCATCTTACGAAGACATTGTAAAAGCAACTACTGTTCTCGATAGTGTGGCAAATCTTATACGTATTGACTCACTTACTTTTGAAGATGCAGTTGTAAAATATTCTGATGACGAAGGTCGTTTTACTGGAGGGCTAATGATCAATACAGCTTCAGGTAATTCAATGTTCAGGATAGACGAATTAGATAGAGCCATTTCGTATGAACTTGATAAAATGCAAGTGGGCGATATTTCAAATCCGGTTCCTTATAAAACGAAAGATGGCAAAGATGCTTATCGGATTTTATATTTAAAATCTAAATCATTACCACACAAAGCAAACTTAATTGAAGATTACGACCAAATCCAAGAATGGGCACAAACAAAAAAGAATCAAAAAATAATTGGTGAATGGGTTAATGAAAAAGCAAAGGTCACATTTATTCGAATAAATAAGGATTATCGATCTTGTGAATTCAAAAATAAGTGGTTCTAAAACATTTAAGCGGTATTATTACCGCTTTTTTCTTCTCATTATTTTAATTTAGAAATGTTTTAAATAGATAAATATTTTTTATATTTGTATTAAATAATAGAAACACAATCATTAAAAAAATAAAAAATGTCAGTATTAGTAGGTAAAAAAGCACCTTTATTTGAAGCAGATGCAGTTATAAACGGAGGTGAATTTGTTGAAAAATTCTCTCTTGATCAATTCATCGGAAAAAAACATGTTATCTTTTTCTTTTATCCGTTGGATTTCACTTTTGTTTGTCCAACTGAAATCATTGCTTTCCAAAACAAAATCGAAGAATTTGAAAAAAGAAATGTGGCTGTTGTTGGCTGCTCTGTAGACTCAAAATTTTCGCATTGGGCATGGTTAAATACCGAAAAAAATCAAGGAGGTATCAAAGGAGTTAATTTTCCATTGGTTTCAGATCTTTCAAAAACAATTGCTGAAAATTACGATGTTCTAGCCGGAGAATTCGATTATAATGAAGATGGTGAATTAGAATTTGAAGGTGATGCAGTTGCTTATCGTGGTTTATTTTTAATCGACAAGCAAGGTGTTGTTCGCCATCAAGTGGTGAACGATCTTCCTCTTGGAAGAAGTGTTGACGAAGCCATACGTATGATCGATGCTTTACAATTTTTTGAAGAAAATGGTGAAGTTTGCCCAGCCGATTGGCATAAAGGGGATGACGGAATGAAAGCGACTGCTGATGGCGTAGCTGAATATCTAAGTAAATAAAAAAATCAACCTTAGAATATACAGCCTTCTCATGAATAATGAGGGGGCTTTTTTGTTTATAATCTTTTTATCAAAGTAATACCCAATCCACTTTGAGAAATAGGAAGCACTTGTATATTATACTTTTCCAAGGAATTATTAAATACGCATTTACCAATAGCATATCCTAACACAGCTCCAACAAATACATCCGAAGCCCAGTGTTTATCATCATTTAATCGAGATAAGCCAACTAAACCCGCCACCGAATATGATGCAATACCAACCCATGCTTTCTCTTTATAGGCTGAAGATACGTATGTGGCCAATGCAAAAGCAACCAAGCTATGCCCCGAGGGGAAAGAGGTATATTCCGAATTTCCAAAAGGTCCGTCCCAAAGTCTGGGGTTAGAGGAAAAACCTTGATATGGACGATGGCGTTTCCCAATTTGTTTTAATACAGTAACAAAAGCAGCACTTAACACAAACGTTTTCACTCCATTAAGCGCAACAATTTTAGATTTTGGGTTGTGATCAATTTCACCATACAGATAAAGCAAACCTAAAAGAGGCAGTGAATATTTACCACTACCAAAAGGCTCAATAAAATTCTGTGATAAATTATCAGTAAACGAAGATCGATTTCTTTGAAAGACACTTCGAATATCGTCATCAAAAATATAGATTAAGGAAGCTGCAGCGACTGTTGATCCAGCGATAATCCAGTTTTTCTTATCCCAACGAAATGGAGCAGTTGCAATATCCATTCCATCTGTAAAGTATGATCCGAGATAGGCTCCGGTGGATTTATACTCTTTTAGCTTAACAGTATCGGCAGAATACTGAGCATTCAAATTTATTGCAACTAAAAAAAACAATACAATAGATAAAATTTCTTTTTTAATCATTTTTTTCCATTTGTTTAGCTTCCTCCCAATATATATCCATTTCCTTGAGAGTCATATCGTGCAAGACTTTCCCATTTTCTTTGGCCTTTCCTTCTAAATATTTAAATCGTCGTTGAAATTTTCGATTGGTATGTTCCAGTGCATCTTCCGGATTGATCTCCAAGAAACGGGAATAATTAACAAGGGCAAAAAAGAGATCCCCCAATTCATCTTCCATTTTAATTTTATCACCTCCGCCTTCCACTTCAGCTTTGAGTTCATTCAATTCCTCAATGACTTTATCCCAAACTTGGTGAGCGGCTTCCCAATCAAATCCAATACCGCTAGCCTTTTCCTGCATACGAACAGCCTTAACCAAAGGTGGCAATGACATTGGAACACCTTCCAATACAGATTCATTGCCTCTTTCTTTTAATTTAAGTTTTTCCCAATTATCTTTTACATCTTTCGCATTATCAACTTTAACATCGCTATATATATGTGGATGGCGATAAATGAGTTTTTCGGAGATTGAATCCAACACATCTTTAATATCAAAGGCATTTTGTTCGGATCCAATTTTGGCATAAAAAACCAAATGAAGCATTAAATCGCCCAACTCCTTTTTAATCCCATTCATATCTTTTTCAAGTATGGCATCCGACAATTCGTAGGTTTCTTCAATAGTAAGGTAACGAAGGCTCTCGAGGGTTTGTTTTTGATCCCATGGACATTGTGCTCTTAGTTCGTCCATAATATCCAGTAAGCGTTTAAACGCCTCTAATCTTTCATCCATAATAGTCAAATTCTTTAAAAAACAAAGATATGAATTTAGCTGTGATTTAATCATGGAACATATTCAATCAAAATAGTCCCACCAGCAGGTAGGACTTTTCAATTATTATTTAATTAATACTTCTAATATGATTTA
Organism: Bacteroidales bacterium; assembly: GCA_041554455.1. Taxonomy (GTDB): domain Bacteria; phylum Bacteroidota; class Bacteroidia; order Bacteroidales. The sequence goes on along the minus strand of JBFFMB010000196.1, from coordinate 209 downwards.
GCAAAAACAACTCTTTCTTTGGAAGGATTACCAGTAAAAACACATTTTCCATCTTCTTGAGGGTTATTCAACGGAATGGTTCGAATAGTTGCTTTGGTCTCATTTTTAATTTTCTCTTCTGTTTCACGAGTACCATCCCAATGAGCCATCACAAAACCACCAGCTTCAATCTTCGTTTTAAAGTCGTCCCACGAATCAACAATATATGT
>JBFFMB010000195.1:0-4280 GCA_041554455.1 Bacteroidales bacterium | reverse complement strand
ACTTTGAGATTTATTTGGAATTTGAGTTTTTATAGATTGTTATTTTAATTGAAACAATGTTGATAAAGTGAAATTCAGACTTCAAACTATGCTATTACTTAGATTAAATAATTAAGCAATGATTCAATATTTTCCTTCCGGTGATTCTGCTTTTTTGGTGAAATTCGGGGATGAGATTTCAATTGATATCCATCAACAGATCAGATCCTATGTTATAGCTCTTACAGCTTTAAAACTCGAGGGGATTATTGAGTTAATTCCTTCCTATACGGATGTTCTGGTTCAATACGATCCATTGATTATCCCATTTTCACAGCTATTAGAGCAGCTTAAGAAAGCTGCTGAAAATTGCCCTGAAGTGCAATCCCCTGAAGCGAGAACGATACGAATTCCTGTTTTATATGGTGATCGTTTTGGTGAGGATATTGAAGATGTAAAATTACATACTGGATTGAGCGAAGATGAGATTGTGCAATTGCACACTCAGTCGAAGTATTTAGTGTATATGCTCGGTTTTACACCTGGCTTTTGTTATTTGGGAGGTATGAATGAGCAGTTGGCGACTCCACGAAAAAAAGTTCCTAGTGATAGAATCAAGGCTGGATCTGTGGGAATCGCTGCAGGACAAACGGGAATCTATCCCATTGAGAGTCCAGGGGGATGGCAAATTATTGGGCGAACACCCTTGAAATTATTTGACCCCAATCGTACACCCGTATTTTTACTTCAAGCAGGAGATTATTTAGAGTTTTATTCGATAAGTAATGAAGAATTTGATCAATTAAATGGGAACAATTAGAATACATAATCCGGGATTATTGACCACCGTTCAGGATCTGGGACGTTTTGGCTACCAACAATTTGGAATGCCCGTTGCAGGTGCAATGGATACTTATTCCTTGAAATTAGCCAACTATTTAGTGGGTAATCACCGTGGGGAAGCTTGTCTGGAAGCTAGTATTATGGGGCCTGAGATCGAATTTCTAGCAGATGCATTGATCGCTGTTTGTGGAGCTGAGGCGCCCTTATTATTAAATGATCTCGAAATTGAAATGAATACCAGCCTCCAAATTCAAAAGGGAGATGTCTTGCGATTTGGGATGATAAAAAAAGGCTGTCGTTTGTATATTTCCTTTGCTGGAGGAATAGATATCCCGATACTTATGGGAAGTAAGTCCACTTATCTACGTGCAAATATTGGTGGATTTCACGGCAGAGCTTTAAAACTAGGGGATGAGTTAAGTATAGGGGATGCTCCCCGGAAATTTGTTCAGCGATCATTAAAGCCTATGGATCTACTTCCTATTAAAACTCATCAACACATCCGATTTATTGCAGGAAGCGAGATCTCTCGTTTTAGCTTTGAAGGCATCAAAACCTTTTTGAATTCGGATTATACGATTAGTCCAAAAAGTGATCGGATGGGCTACCGTTTGAGTGGTGCTAAAATCGAGCATAAAGATGGGGCTGATATTATTTCTTCCGGAATCAGTAATGGGGCTATTCAAGTGCCTGCCGATGGCGAGCCCATCATTATGCTGGCCGATCACCAAACAGTGGGTGGTTATACAAAGATTGCAAATGTGATTACCGTTGATTTACCCTTGCTTGGACAAATGAAAGCGGGCGATACCATTCATTTTTCGGAAATCAGACTCAATGAAGCCCAAGCATTATTGAAGGCTGAATCCCAACAATTGAATGATTTATGTAACCAATAATTATCGCCTTTTCAGAACCTTTACCAGACATTCTGAAATTCACTTTTATCAGTATATAATTGTTGGGAAAGCTCTGCTAAACCGGCTTTTTTAATAATATTATTAACTTTTTTAGGCCAGCTTTTCCGATAGTTAAAAGAATAGGGTTTTCCTCCAATTTCATTGATAAATAAAAAGGCTGTTGAATCTTGAAGTAAAACATCTTTTCCATGTTCAGCAACCATTGTATCCATGAGTTTACGAGCATTTCTATACGAAGGAATTTTACTTTTTCTGGATATAAAATGCGTCATAAAATCATTCAGATTCTGAATATGTGCTTGACTTTCTTTTTCAGGATTATGTTTAAAATAGGCCAGATTATGTTGTGTCCCTGCATAAGGAAGGGGTCTATAGTCCTTTTTCAGGCAAGGCGGTCTAGTTTCCCAAATCAGTTCCTCACTGCTGTATTTTAGGATCTCCAACGAATCAAATAAGATCTTTTTCTTGGATACTAATTGGGGCAATCGTAAAGCAGGGAGTTGATGATCACCTTTTCGGGTACCCAAACTGAGGATGTTTCCCGTTATTTTACTGATATATCCTTGATTCCAGCCCGATTCTAATCCTGCAATAGCGAGTATAGCTGCCGGTGGAATGTTTTTCTCCATGCACAGATGTGTAGCTTTGTTTGCAATTCTGGCATAAAATTTAGTGACATTTTTATATTTACGCAGACTGTATTTTGGTCCTTCGCTATTCTTTATCGGAGATTTTTTTGGTTTAGCGATTGCTAGACTTGTTTGGATGCTGTCAATGGAAGCAGACTTGATTGCGATGGAATCTGCAGGCTTTTTTTTGGATGTTTTGTGGTGGAGCTTCGTTGGATTCTGGCAAGAAACAAAAGCAAGCGTAATGATTAGAAGGCAGAAGTAGTATAGTCTCATAGTGTCATTATCAAATAAATAGCTTGCATTAAATTCAGTTTTGTTTTGTAAATGCTTTGCAAAATAAAGGAATAATTAGATTCATTTGATATGTTTTTCAATTTCTAACCTAAACTTAACAATTTTTAACGCATCCATTTTCAGCTTATTTTCTGTATTTTATCCTAGAATAGGGGATGTCCATTTGGCAAATAGTTATTTTAATCCACTTAAGATATAATCAAATAAGACATTGTTTTCTTCTGTTTTCGGATACTCGAAACTCTTTGTAATGAATTTAGGCTTCTCTACAATATTTCTATCCATCATTTCTACTATCGTATTATAAAAATCGATGGAGGTTTTTCCTACGAGTAGGGGGGTGAGGTCATTCCCATTTTGCCAAAATTTAAAGAGCTTCGAAAACCCATTTAAGTAGAGATAATCTTTTGTAAAACCACCTCCTCTATAAACTCTTGTAACAATATTATAAGCCGTGTTTTTATCCACCTTATATTGATTTACAAGTATTGCGAAGCCTGTTTTAAAATCAGCACCATTACACATATTATCAACAGCAATAACCCTAAGAGCCAACTTCCGTAACCTTTTCATGGTGAAATTGCCAGATAAATATTCAGATAAAACAGCCATTCCCTCACCTGTTCTGGTGTTAACAGGAAGTCCAATACTGAAGATTTTTAGTTTGTTATTCGCCGCATTCATAGTGGTAAGCATATGCACACCAATTTCATGTTCAGCTAAATATTGTAATTCGATCTGCGAAAATTTTGAACCTTCTTTAAGAACTACCGTTTTTGTTGAGTTTAAAACCAAAACAGATGACACACCACTTTTATCAACTTTAATATTTCCTTTAAAGCCATACTTTTCAAATGTTTCTTCAAACAATTTTTTCGCTTCATCAACTCCAAATTGTTGTGTTTTTATTGATTCTCCTTGGATATCCGGTAGTAAAAGAATATACTCAGCATTCCTGATGTCATTACTATCTGGTCTTCCGAAATAACGCAAGGAGTTATAGAAAAACTGTTCAGTTCCTAAAGATGCCAGTAAATTAATTTTATCAATGCAAGCAGTAATTACCGATTCGTAAAGATGCCGAATGCTGATATCTTCAATTTTGGACGTATCGATTAAATGCAATTGTTTTTTAAGCTCGTACGGATTAATCTTAATGGGTTTATATTTAAAAATAGGATTTATGGTAAACTTATTTTTAAAGAATCGTAGCTTTTCTGAGGCAATATTGCTTGGGTTTACATAGGAGAGTAACTCAAAGTTTTTGAAAAGTTTGAAAAGTTGGGCATCAATTTGTTGAACATTCTTTGTCATCGAATTATCCAAAAGCATGTTTTTATCTTTATACTTCCAGTTTGTTAACTTATTGGCAAAGAAATTGGCATTATTTAAAATCGCCTTTTTTAATTTAGTTTGTATGTTTTTAATCAGTTGAGGGTATATTTCCCCTGTCTCCTCATCACAATAAATTTTGCTAATTTCGGTAGCCAAAACTAAGGTATTATTGAAATTTGTAGTGATATATTCAAGATTGTAACCTCTTCCGAAAAATACATCGTTAATTTTGGATTGGATATTGATCCCTTCTAATTCAATGTCGGCTAGCTCATTT
>JBFFMB010000194.1:0-4281 GCA_041554455.1 Bacteroidales bacterium | reverse complement strand
GGTCTGAAGTGCATACTCTTGAGTGATTTTAAATACTGACGAACAAAAATTGTTTTTACAAACTTATGAAAATAATTTCATGTGAGTTGCCTCTGTGAATTTTGAATTGTAATATTTTGAAGAAATTAAAAAATCGCATCTTTTTTAGAGCGGATATAAGCTTTATTTATTCACATATTTTAGATATAAAATTGGATTTTATCCTTACATTTGGAGCTTAAAAAATTGTAATATCCAGATTTGATAGAACATGGCTAAGCAAGATAAAAGCAAGAACCTTTCCCCGAAAAAATCGTTTAATCCACAGCAGAATTATAAAGATAGTTGCCAAAAAGTTGGGTATGTCCCATTACACGAAGCCACTCAAAAAACCTATGATGATATTGGGTTTATGTCAGGGCTTGAGGTGCATCAACAATTATTGACAAAAAAGAAACTATTTTGTCATTGTCCTGCCGGAGTATATAATAAAAGTGATGTTCATGATGCGGAAGTCATTCGCCATATGCGTCCTACCTTGAGTGAATTAGGTGAATATGATGGAACTGCTTTGATGGAGTTCCGGACACGCAAAGAAATTGTATACCGTCTCAAACATGAAACAACCTGTACCTATGAAATTGATGATACTCCTCCATTTCCGATTGATAGAGAAGCTCTCGGAATTGCTCTGGAAATTTCATTACTCTCAAAATTGAATATTGTAGGCGAGGTACATATTACCCGTAAACAATATTTGGATGGTAGTATACCTGCAGGTTTTCAGCGAACGGCTATTTTGGGTGTTGAAGGAGAGCTTCAACTTAAAAATAAAAAAATTCGTTTGATTCAATTGAGTATTGAAGAAGATTCCTGTCGTGAGATCTCAGACATTGGTCATACAAGAGTATACAAAACCGATCGCCTAGGAATGCCATTGATTGAAACGGTTACTTATCCAGACATGGTAAATCCCCAAGAGGTTAAGGAGGTTTGCGATTATATTCGTTTTTTAAATAGAAGTACCGGAAAAGTAAGAACAGGCATTGGTGCGGGTCGTCAAGATGTAAATGTCAGCTGTAAAGGTGGAACTCGTGTTGAAATTAAAGGGGTTGCTCATACCCGTTGGATCCCAAAACTCACCCATATTGAATGTTTCCGTCAATGGGCATTACTGCAAGTCAGGGATGAACTAAAAACGAGAATTGCAGAGCCAAAAAATTGGAAGCCCTCGCATGAAATTTTACGTTTCCATTCTTATGATTTCACCTACGAACCCATCAAAAATGCAAAGAAAAATTTGCATAAAATTGTCGCTGTTAATCTCCCAGAGTTTAAAGGAATGTTGTCTTATTTTACCCAACCAGGTAAAGTTTTTGCAGATGATTTTACTGAGCGATTAAAAGTCATCGCCTGTATTGAACATCCCAATATGACGCATAGCGAAGCTTTTGAATCAGTTGTTTCTGATAATGATTGGAAAGAAATCAAGGCACTTTTAAATGCAGGTGAGAATGATGCTCAACTTATTTTCTGGGGTCCAGAAGATGATATTAAAACAGCTTTAGAAACCATCGATGAGCGTTGCCAAATAGCTTTTACTGGAATCCCACATGAAACTCGTAAATCGTTTGAAGATGGAACGACTATCTTTGAACGCGTACTTCCGGGAGCTGACAGAATGTACCCTGATACTGATTCTGCACCTATTCCCTTAGCCAATGATTATATCGTTCAGCTAGGTGAGAATATGCCATCAGATATTATTGATCGATACAATCAAATGAAAAAATGGGGGATAGCTGAAGATAATTATACCTATATTTTTAAGAAGAATTTATACCCCTTGATTGAACGTATCATTACTGAATTAAAGGTAGATCCCAAATTTATTGGTGCCTTTTTCGGTCAGCGATTAAAATTTGTGGAAGGCCATGTGAAACCTGCTGATGAATTCAATTATAAGATCATTTATGCTTTGTTTAAGTATTTAAACGAAAATAAAATTGAACATCAACTCGCCTATAAAATGATTTCGCAAATTTACGAGCATCCAAAAATGGATTTCGATTCGGTTTTAGAGGTCATCAATTTTAAAAAGATTTCGAAGGAAAGCATTCTTTCTCACATCCCATTCCTAAAAGAAAAATTTGAGGAAACAGCCATTCATCTTTCTAAGAAAAATGAAACTAATTGGATTATGGGTGAATTGAATAGTGTGGCTGTAGGGAACATTAATTTAACGGAACTTTCAAAACTGGTTGATCAAGCGATTTGATCAAAATAAAATATAAAAGCATGAGCGAAGATTTTTTCCAAGGATATAAAGGAGCTGATTTAAAACTATTAAAAAAATATAATTGCCGTGTTTGGGGGCAAGCCAAAGTAGAAACTACTCGAGGTCTTTTTGAAGGGACTATTTTGCCTCGCTCCGAAAACGATGACGACCAACATATCGTCATGAAAATCGTGACAGGTTATAATATTGGAGTAGATGTAGCAACGATACAATCAATGACCGAAACGGGTTATCAAAAGGCCAATTATAAAATCCCTGAAAAGGAATTTCCTTATACCAAAGGACTTCCAAAAGTAAAATTATTTGGTACAGGTGGTACGATTGCTTCTCGTCTGGATTATCGGACAGGAGCTGTAATTCCTGCCTTTTCGCCAGGTGAATTATACGGAGCGGTTCCTGAGTTAGCTGATATTTGTAATTTAGAAACCGAAAAAATATTCGCCGTTTTTAGCGAAAATATGGGCCCAAAGCAGTATATCGCTTTAGCCAAAGCCATTGGTAAAGAAATTGAAAATGGAGTGGATGGAATTGTAATTGGTCATGGAACCGATACACTTCAGCATACAGGCGCAGCATTGACTTTTATGGTTCAAAATTCGCCTGTTCCTATCGTTTTAGTGGGTTCTCAGCGTTCTTCGGATCGTCCGAGCTCTGATGCTGCTCTAAACCTAATGCATGCGATGACAGCTGCCGGACATTCGGATATTGCCGAGGTCATGGTTTGTATGTTTGGTCCAACTTCGGATGAATACGGTTTGTTGCATAAAGGAACCCGTGTTCGTAAAATGCATTCTTCTTATCGTTCAACTTTCCGTACCATTGGGGATACTCCAATCGCTATGATTAACCGCAAAGGGGCTACCCTCATTCATAAAGAATACAAACACAGACGAAAAGACAAAGAGGTGAAAATACTTCCTTATTTTTCCGATAAAGTGAGTATGCTTTATTATTATCCGGGGATGAAACCTGATGTATTAGATGCAATGGTTGAAGCGGGTTATAAGGGAATTATATTTGTAGGAACAGGTCTTGGTCACGTTAACAAAGAATTGTATCCTGCCATCGAAAGAGCGCAAGCCAAAGGCGTTCATATGTATATGACTTTACAAACTATTTGGGGCTATGTTCATATGTTTGTGTATGATACAGGTCGTGATATGATGGCCAAAGGAATTATTCCGGCAGGAAATATGTTGCCTGAAGTTGCTTGGATTAAATTAAGCTGGATACTCGGACAAACCGATGATCCGACTGAAGTAAAGCGTATGATGTTAGATCCGGTCAATGATGAAATAACCGAACGCGAGCCTTATAATGGTTATTTGGTTTATCAGGGAGGGATTCCGGATGTGGAGGATTTTATTAAAAAGGTACATAAATAAGAAACTATTTTACACCCACGACTTAAGTCGTGGGTGTAAAATAAAAGGGCAGCCAATGGCTGCCCTTTTTTATGTCAATCGATTTCAGGACGACGAATCCTTTTAAAGCTTGAGTATTAGGTCTCATTATAGCTCGATATGACAAACTAATTAACCGATCATTTAAGCTCGGTTTTCTATCTTAGACTAAAATCCGTATGTATATAAGTGCTGCTATCATTAACACTGCACTAACTAATAAAATACCAGCGAAAATTTTATTACTAATTTTTTTCATCTTTATTTGGTTTTTGAGTGTTCAATTTTTTAAACATTTCCTCCAGATCTTTTATGGTCAGACCAATGAGTTGCATTTTTTTGTAAAATTCGGGCAACTCAACTTCAATAAATTGTTGTTTTATCATATCAATTAAAATAGTTTTTGCACTTGGTGAAACAAAATATCCGATTCCTCTTTTATTATAAATGATGCCACTCTCTTGAAGGTGAGTATAGGTCCGCATGACGGTATTAGGGTTTACTTCTAATTCAACAGCAAGTTGACGTACAGAGGGTACTTTTTCATCTGCTTTCCATTCTTCTTGCAAAATGTTATTACCAAAGTAATCAGCAATTTGC
>JBFFMB010000193.1:0-4285 GCA_041554455.1 Bacteroidales bacterium | reverse complement strand
GAATGGGAACGCCCCATTCATGTGGAATATTTTGATAGTAATGGTGAAGTAGGATTTGAAATGGATGCAGGCGTAAGAATTCATGGACGATCAACCAGAAATCATGCGCAAAAGACATTGGCTATTTTTGCCAGAGAAAAATACGGTACCCCAAGCATCCCCTACAAATTATTCGGGGAAAGGTCAGCTGACAATATGAATAGTTTTCTTCTTCGAAATGGAGGAAACGACTGGGGAAGGACGATGTTCTTAGATGGGCTTATTCATAGTTTGCTGATTGATAAGGTAGATATCGATGCTCAATTATATCAACCTTCCATTGTGTTTTTAAATGGTGAATATTGGGGAATTCATAATATTCGAGAAAAGATCAACGAGCATTATGTAAAAAATAAGCACCCCAATGATTCTTCCAAATTGGATATTATAGAGGCTGTTTCGTTGGGTGTTGATAAATTGGAAGCCTGCTATGGAAGTATGGATGAATACAATGAAATGATTGAATTCATTGAACATAATGAGCTCTCCATAAAAGAAAATTATGATAGCGTAAAACAATGGATTGATATTAATGAATTCATTAATTACGTGGCAACTCAGGTATATATTTGCAATAAAGATTGGCCAAATAGTAATATGAAGTTTTGGAAATATAGAGATGAATCAAGTAAATGGCGTTGGATTTTATATGATACGGAATTCTCTTTTATTGAAAGCAATAAATTTGCGCAATTCAATATGTTAGAACATATATTTGCTGAGAACTCTGAATTGTATACAACCCTCCCATGGGCTAATTATATCGTCCGAAAGCTGTTTGAAAATGATGAATTTAAATTTGAATTTATTCAACGGCTGGCTGTTTACTTAAATACCCTGTTTGCATCAGATCGTGTATTGCATGTGATCGATAGCCTTAAGACAAATATAGAATCAGAAGTTGCACGGAATCTTACTAAATGGGGCGGAATTAAACAAAGAGCCATTCCTTTTTTTCTAACATCGAAGAACACGACAGAATGGGAAGGGAATATTAACCATATAAAGAAATTTGTTGAAAACAGAGCGGGCGTGTTACGGGAAAATATGCTCACCTATTTTAAGCTAAAGGATACGGTTAGTCTGAAATTGAAAGTGAATGATCGGAAAGCCGGTAGCATTGTTTTGATGGGTTATCCATTGGAGGAAGGGCAATTTGAAGGTTTCGTTTTTACTGATCTTCCGATTCGGATGGAAGCCATCCCAAATGAAGGCTATGAATTCGTAAAATGGAATGGGGGAGAGGAAGAGCAACAGTGTGTACTCTATCTCCAAGAGGATAAAAAATTGACGGCCATTTTTAGAAAAATAAAATAATGAAATAAAAAAACGGGAATCTAATAAAAGAATCCCGTTTTTTATTATTAAGAAATTATATATATGGAAGATACGTTTACTATGAAATATACCGTATCTGTTTACTCTAATACATTCTATTAATCATTTGACTCCAAGAATCTCGATTTTTTACTACAAAACGTAACTGTAGACCATTTTTAGTTACCAGATTTAATCCATTTTGAAAAAACATTTTTGTTTTAAAGTATAATAGCTCTCTGATATCTGCTGGTAAAATTTCCATATTATAGTCTTTGTTGGTTTCGTCCTTTGTTTTAAAATAAATTCGCTGATTTGTAAGGATTAATTTTCCTTTTACTTGTGATTCAGGTGCAAAAAACTCGACGTCTCCTGCTTTTGTAACTAATTCGTTTGCTTTTAAGTCGACTACCATGATTTTAAATTTTAAGTAACACTGATATAGTATAACTCATGTATTATGCCAAAAATTTTAAAAGCCTGAAATATAGCAAGCTAGAATAAAAATTGGGGGTGTAAAAAGTGTTCGAAGTGTGCGTTTTTTGAATTTAGGTGTACGTTTTTGAATAAAAAATCACCATCATTTTATACTTATTTCCAGAGTTGTTATTTTGATTGCTTAACTAAACAAGAGCTGGAATACGTCTTCAATTTTTTTAACAGGAGTGATTTTGATTTTTGGACTTTTTAAATCAATGCCTTTTAAATTATATTTTGAGATCAATATTTGTTCGAAGCCTAATTTTTCTGCTTCCTGAATGCGTTGTTCAATTTTATTGACGGGACGGATTTCTCCAGATAAACCCACTTCAGCGGCAAAACATATTTTTTGTTCAATAGGAATATCTTCATTGGATGAAAGTATGGCGCTGATAACAGCTAAATCAATGGCAGGATCATCCACTTTTATACCTCCTGCAATATTTAAGAATACATCCTTAACTCCGAGTCTAAATCCACTTCGTTTTTCTAAAACTGCTAATAACATCCCTAGTCGGCGTAAATCGAAACCGGTTGATGATCGTTGAGGTGTGCCGTAGGCTGCTGAACTAACCAATGCTTGAATTTCGATCATGATCGGGCGTAAGCCCTCCATTGTTGAAGCAATGGCAACTCCGCTTGCATCTTCGTCGCGTTGCGAGATCAAAATCTCCGATGGATTTTCTACCTGACGTAAGCCCGTACTTTGCATTTCATAGATGCCTAATTCAGAAGTTGACCCAAAACGATTTTTGATCGATCGCAAAATTCGGTAGCCATAATTTCTATCGCCTTCAAATTGCAAAACCGTATCGACCATATGTTCTAAAATCTTTGGCCCAGCCAAAGCACCGTCTTTGGTAATATGTCCAATCAAAAAAACAGGTACATGACTTACTTTCGAATACTTCTGCATTTCGGAGGCGCATTCACGGACTTGCGAAATACTTCCTGCGGATGATTCAATATAATCGGTATGCAAGGTTTGTATAGAATCTATAATGACAACATCGGGTTCAATCGTTTCAATTTGCCTAAAAATATTTTGGGTGAGGGTTTCGGTTAGAATAAAGAAAGTTTCACTCGACAATTTAATGCGTTCTGCTCGCATTTTTATTTGTTGTGCACTTTCTTCCCCACTCACATACAGAACCTTTTTATTTTTCATTTGCAAAGCTACTTGAAGCATCAGTGTCGATTTGCCAATCCCCGGTTCTCCTCCGATAAGTACCAATGATCCAGGGACCATTCCGCCGCCAAGAACACGATCCAATTCATTATTATTTGTCGTATATCTTTTATCAGAACGGATATCAATTTCATTTATTAAGTGTGCTTTATTATTTTCTTTACTTTGCCTTAAAACAGGATGCAAGGGTTTTTCTTCCTTTTGGATGACTTCTTCCACATAGGTGTTCCACTCTCCACAGGATGGACAATTCCCAATCCATTTACCGGATTGTGCTCCGCAATTTTGACAAAAAAACAGTGTTTTGGTCTTAGCCATAAGTTAAACTTTGAACCTTAAAATTACGAATAACAAAAATCAAAAGACAACTAAATTTCAATATTCTATTACCAAAATAACAAAGAATGGAAAACCTAAAAGTAATTGAGTTTTGATAATTGGGTATTATTTGAAGCTTGTTATTTGTATTTTGGAATTTAGTTTTCTTCTTTAATTTTTTTTTCAATCGCTGAAGTAGAGTAGCCAGGTAAGAAGTCAAGTGTTTTTACTTCTCCACCCTTGGCTTTCACAATATCATATCCTACAATATCTTCTTCCTTATAATCGCTGCCCTTAACTAAAATATCGGGTTGGATAACCTTGATGAGATCGTAAGGGGTTTCCTCCTCAAAATAAACAATTGCATCAACAAATGAAAGAGCTGCTAAAATTGTTGCTCGCGAGACTTCATCTGTAATTGGTCTGGATTTTCCTTTTATGTCTCTTACAGATTTATCGGTATTCAATCCAATAATTAATACATCACCAAGATCTTTGGCTTTTGATAAATAGTCGATATGGCCAAGATGCAAAATATCGAAACAACCATTGGTAAACACAATTTTTTTGTCTTGAAATGCCCAAACTGTCAATTGACGTTTAAGGTTTTCTGGCGTATAAATTTTGGTTTTAAGCTGTTGCAGTTTGTTCATGATCTACTTTCTTTTTAAGACTGATAATCATAAAATACGAAATGGCTCCTACCACAAGAATCATCAAACTTTGAGAGGTATGAATGAGTGTTGCCCAAGAAGCTGCAATATCGTTAGGGATCAAATATAGTTCGAATAAAATTGCTTTCACAATAAAATGATAAGCGCCAATACCTCCGGGTACAGGAGCAACCATTCCTAAACTTCCTATTGCTAAGATCGTGAGGCTATCAATAAATTGAAGTTTGGATGTTGCTTCCATTGAGAAGAATACAACATAGGTCATCAT
>JBFFMB010000192.1:0-4304 GCA_041554455.1 Bacteroidales bacterium | reverse complement strand
TAACCCTAATAATGCCATTTTAGTTATTGCAGGGGATGTGGATGCAGAGGAAATTAAAAAACTCGCTGATAAATGGTTTGGGGACATCCCGATGGGAGAACCAACCAATAGAATATTACCTAAAGAAATTAAGCAAAAAGCAAATCGAACCTTAAGTGTGAAGCGCAATGTTCCCGTGGATGCTATTTACAAAGCCTATCATATGTGTTCGCGCACTCATAAGGATTATCATGCTACTGATTTATTATCAGATGTTTTATCAAATGGAGAATCATCTAGGCTGTATAGTAAATTAGTTAAGGAGCAGAAGCTTTTCAGTGAGTTAAACGCTTTTATCAGTGGCGATATTGATGAAGGGATGTTTATTATTTCAGGCAAATTAATGAAAGATATCAGTGTTGAAAAAGCTGAAGAAGCCATTCATTTTGAATTGGAAAAAATCAAATCAGAGATGATTACTGCCGATGAGCTACAAAAAGTAAAAAACAAAATTGAATCTGCTCTCACTTTTTCGGAAGTAAACATCTTAACCAAAGCAATGAATTTAGCTTATTATGAATTGCTGGGAGACGCTAATAATATAAACAAAGAAGTGGATCATTACGAAGCTGTTAGTGCATCTGATATTCAAAATATTGCCCGTGAATTATTCAAACAAGACAACGAATCAACCTTATATTATCTATCTGAATAAACGATTGAAAACCTTATGAGCATAAATAGAACGATACAACCACAGATAGAAACAGTCGATAAACTAAATCATGTAAATTCGACCGTTAGTCATCTTGATAACGGGGTTCCTTTTTATCAGATAGATGCAGGCACGCAAGAATTGATAAAACTAGAGTTTATATTTAAAGCTGGTTTGTACTACCAATCTAAAAAATTAGTGGCATCAATTACCAATAAGATGCTATCGTTGGGAACCCACTCATACACTGCGTTTGATATAGCAGAAATAATCGACTCTCACGGAGCTTATCTTGATACAAATGTGGATAAAGACAATGCTACAGTTGTCATTTATTGTTTAAACAAACATTTACCAAATTTATTACCTCTTTTACACGAAATTATTTACAAGCCTGTTTTCCCAAAAAAAGAATTTGACATACTAGTAAATAAATCAAAACAAGAGTATTCAATCAATCTTGAAAAAGTAAAATATATTGCAGCTGTAAATTTCACCAACTTAATTTATGGGAACTCACACCCTTACGGTTTAATGGCCGAGAAAGACGATTTTGACAACATTCTTGTATCGGATTTAAAAAAGTTTTATACAAAATATTACACTCAACAACAGTGTACGATTATTGCCTCAGGTAGAATACCCAAAAATATCTTAAGCCTATTAAACACTTATTTTGGGGAAGATAGAAAATCAGCCATTGTTGAAACAACAACGAATCATTTTGATGATTATTTTCCCAAAAAACACAAAATTGTAAAAGCTGGGTCGATGCAATCGGCCATCCGTGTTGGAAAACCTCTTTTTAATCGACTCCATCCTGATTATAATAAATTAAGCATACTAAATACCGTATTAGGAGGTTATTTTGGCTCACGTTTAATGTCAAATATTCGAGAAGAAAAAGGCTATACTTATGGTATTGGATCATCCTTAATTTCGATGCAAGAAAGTGGGTTTTTCTCTATCGTTACAGAAGTTGGAGGCAAATTCACTGATGCTGCTATTCAAGAAATCTATAAAGAATTACAAAAACTTCGTACCGAAAAAATACCAGAAGCAGAGTTAAGATTGGTCAAAAATTATATAACTGGTCAAATTATTCGCAGTTTGGATGGACCCTTTGATTTATCAGACAAGTTACGAATGCTCATCCAATATGGCCTGCCTAGCACCTATTATCAGGATTTTGTAGAGGAAGTTAATGCTACAAATTCGCAAAATCTGATAGACATGGCTAATCAGTATCTTGCACCAAAATCGTTAACTGAGCTTGTTGTTGGTAGTTAGACTCTTAGCAAAGCTTCGTATAGATATAAGCCCACGCTTTTAATTAACATTATTTAAGAGCCTAATATATCTTTTTTTTATACATTTGCACAACCCAAAATCTATCATATCATGGCTTTCGACAATAGTAAAATCATTGAAGAGGGATTTACATACGACGACGTATTATTAATTCCTGCATACTCAGAAGTACTCCCACGTGAGGTTGACATAAAAACTCAGTTCTCAAGAAATATAAAGCTCAACATTCCAATTGTATCAGCAGCAATGGATACTGTTACCAATGCAACAATGGCTATCGCTATTGCTCAGCAAGGGGGCATCGGTGTTATTCATAAAAATATGAGCATTGAAGAACAATCCATTGAAGTTAAAAAAGTGAAACGAGCTGAGAACGGAATGATCCTAGAGCCCATCACCATCATGGCCCATGAAAAGGTTGCCGATGCCTTGGATATAATGTTCGAGTACAAAATCGGTGGGATTCCAGTTGTTGATAAAAACAAAATTCTAGTTGGAATTGTGACCAATCGTGATCTTCGTTTTGAGCGTAATATTAATCGCACCATCGAAGAAGTCATGACTAAAAAGAACTTAGTTACGACCAAAGAATCGACCGATTTTGAAAAAGCAGCTGATATACTTCAGGAACACCGCATCGAAAAATTACCGGTGGTCGATGATAATTTCAAATTGGTTGGTCTGATTACCTATAAAGATATCATCAAGATTAAAAATAAGCCTAACGCCTATAAAGATGAGAGGGGTCGATTAAGAGTTGCGGCTGCTGTAGGAACTGCTGCTGACACCTTTGAACGGGTAGACGCTCTTGTTAAAGCTGGTGTTGATGCAATTATTGTAGATACAGCTCATGGCCACCATATTGGTGTTATTAATACTGCAAAAGCAATTAAGAAAGCTTATCCCAATATTGATCTGGTTGTTGGAAATATTGCAACTGCTGAAGCTGCTTTGGCTCTCAAAGAGGCTGGTGCTGATGCTGTTAAAGTTGGAATCGGTCCAGGATCAATTTGTACCACACGAGTCATTGCTGGTGTTGGGGTTCCTCAACTCTCAGCCATTTATAACGTGGCACAAGCACTTAAAGGAAGTGGTATTCCTGTAATCGCTGATGGTGGAATTCGCTTTACGGGTGATATTGTAAAAGCCATAGCGGCTGGTGCTCATACGATTATGGCAGGCTCATTGTTTGCTGGAGTAGATGAATCACCAGGAGAAACCGTTATTTTTGAAGGCAGAAAATACAAAACCTACCGTGGAATGGGATCAATTGAAGCGATGCAAAAAGGTTCAAAAGATCGTTACTTCCAAGATGCTGAAGACGATATTAGTAAATTAGTCCCCGAAGGTATTGTAGGAAGAGTTCCTTATAAAGGATCGCTTAGCGAAGTTGTTCACCAAATGATTGGTGGCTTAAAAGCAGGAATGGGATATACTGGTTCTGCTAATATTGATGAACTTATGAAAGCCAAGTTTATTAAAATTACTGCTGCAGGTGCAACAGAGAGTCATCCACATGACATTACAATCACTCGTGAAGCTCCAAATTACAGCAGGTAAAATTAAATTTGAATGACAAAGAGTATTAAGGTATTATTATTCGTTTTAGTTGGACTTCTACTCGCTTGTAGTAGCTCTAACAGTAATGGTGATGATACTGTTTTGGCTCGTGTTCATAATATTTACCTCTACGAATCAGACATACAAGGCATTGTCCCATCAAATAGCTCGTCAAACGACAGCTTGGTGATCGTAAAAAGTTTTATCAATAATTGGATCAGACAACAATTGGTTGTTAGGCAAGCAGAATCTAATCTAAACGAAAATCAAAAGAACTTTGATAAGCAATTGAAGGCCTATCAAAATTCACTCATAATATATAAATACGAATCCTTATTGGTTCAGCAAAATTTAGATACAATTGTTGACAAGGAAGAAATTGAAAAGTATTATGAAGAAAACAAAAATAATTTTCAATTAAAAAGCAATATTGTTAAAGCTGATTTCGTAAAAATTAATCTTAATTCACCCTACAAAAATAGAATTAAAAATCTCATACAAAAAAGAGACACCAATCAAATCCTATTAGATTCATTGCGCTATTATTGTGAATTGCATGCACTTGATTATATTATTGCTTCTGATCAATGGATTTTATTTGACGATCTAATAAAATTAGCACCCATTAATACATATAATCAAGAAGTTTATTTACGGAATAACACCTTTGTAGAATTAGTGGATGATCCGATTCAATATTATATTAACTTTCTTGAGTTTAGCATTAAAGATGATCTTT
>JBFFMB010000191.1:0-4307 GCA_041554455.1 Bacteroidales bacterium | reverse complement strand
GGCATCAGCTAACATTTTATTTTAAGATTACAGATTATGCTAAACTAGAACCCGGTATCTGTACGATTTATGTACAATATACCATAAATCAACAATAATAAATGGCTCAGGCAAAAGAAACACCAAGACAACGGATGATTGCTATGATGTACCTCGTACTCACAGCACTATTAGCGTTGAATGTTTCAAAGGAAGTTGTTGATGCGTTTTTGGTTGTGAACGAAAGTGTTGAAATGACCAATGAAAAATATGCTCAAAAAATAGAGAATACCTATAAGACTTTTGAAACGATGTATCAACTGAATCAAACGGAAGTAAGTCCATTTTGGAATAAAGCCATAAAGGCAAAATCACTTTCTGTTGCGATGAAAAATTACATCGATGATTTACGCTCTGCATTAATTGCTGAAACAGAAGGAATCCCCTTGGAGGATGCCAAAGTAGCGGATATCAAAGCCTTAAAGAAAAAGGATAATTTTAGTATAACAACAAAATACCTTATGGGTGATTCGCATGATGGTTCTGGTGGCAGATCCAGCGAGTTAAAAAAACGAATCATAGAATATCGTGCTCAAATGTTAGCATTAATCGAAACAGAAAACAGATCACAATTACGACTTGGTTTGGTAACTGACAGTGTGTATTATAATGCTGATGGCAAAAAGCAAAATTGGGAAGCACATCATTTCTTTCATACCATTCTAGCTGCAGATGTTACTATTTTAAATAAAATACTAACTGAAGTGTTTGATGCAGAATTTGAGATCGTTAATGCATTAATGGATGAAATAAATGCTTCTGACTTTAGTTATGATCGAATTGACGCGAAAGTGCTTCCACAGAGCAATTTTGTTTTTGTTGGCGATGAATATAAAGCCGAGCTTATTGTAGCAGCCTACGATACGAGTCAAAGTCCTAAGGTATATCTTCAGATGGGAGTTGATGAATTATCTGTTAACCAAATTGATAATGCAATCTCTGTGAAAAACGAAGGCGGAAAAGCGATGATTAGATTAGCTGCAAATAGACTAGGTCTTAATAAATATGCAGGACTTATCAGTGTTAAAACATCTTCGGGGGCAATAAATTATTATCCATTTTCTCATGAATACATGGTTGCAGAACCTTCGGTAACTGTTTCTGTTGAAGAAATGAATGTGCTTTATATTGGCGTTGATAATACAGTGTCGGTTTCAGTTTCTGGCATTCCTACTGAAGATTTAATTGCTCAAATATCGCATGGAACAATCAAACCAGATGATCAAAGTGATAAATGGATTGTAAATATACCTCCTGGTGAAAATAGTTTAGTCATTACTGTATTTGCTGAATTAAATGGATTTCTGACTGAAATGGGATCACAAAAGTTTCGGATTAAACGTCTTCCAGATCCTGTTGCCACTATTGCTAATATCAAAAAAGGTGGAGTAAATAGAGAACTTTTATTGGCTGCTGGCGCTATCGTTCCTTCGATGCCAACGGATTTTGGATTTAATATCTATTTTAAAATTATATCTTTTGAGATGAGTATTCAAAGAGGCTTTAATGTATATCATTTTAAATCTGAAAATGGATTGTTAACGGATGAAATGATTGAGCAAATAGAAATTACTAATAGAGGACAAAATGTATTGTTTGAAAACATAATGGCTCTTGGACCTTATGGTGATGAACGATCATTATCACCCATTATCCTTACCATAAATTAATTTAATAGCTAAATAAAATAATTATGAAGCCCTTAATAACATTATCTTTGAAATCAGTTTCTTTAATCTCAATGACTTTGTATAGCTATAATTACTATTTTTATCAAGCAGAAGATCATTATTGAAAAGCTTTTTTAAGCCATACATCCTAAGCGGATCTATTTTTATTTAAACTCACAAGAGTAGGGTAGAGGAGTATCAGATGTTTAACCATTACAGAAAATTTCATAATGACTAAAATACTAACAATAGATGATGATAGAGGTAATTTGACTTTGATTCGAGCTACCTTAAAAAAATACATACCGGAATCCCAAGTGTTTTTTACCCAGTCTGGAATGGATGGAGTTCGTATTGCTAAAGAAGAACTTCCGGATACCATTCTTTTAGATATTATGATGCCTGAAGTCAATGGTTTTGAAGTTTGTAAAATACTTAAAGAAGATGATACGACTAAGCATATCCCGATTATCTTTTTTTCAGCTTATGTAAAGGATTCGGAGGGAGTTATTAAAGGTTTGGATCTAGGGGCTGATGCCTTTTTGGAAAAACCAATTGACCCTGCCGAATTAGCTGCTCAGGTCAGAGTTATGTTGCGGATAAAAAAAGCTGAAGACAATCTTAAAAAAGAAATCTTAAAATATCGTATAATGGCCGAAACTCTTCCAGATGCTGTTGTTACGATCAATTTAAATGAAGAAATAACTTATATTTCACCCATTGCATTGCAATTATTTGGCTATAATGAATCCTCCTCTTTGATTAAAAAAAATGCCTTTGATGTTTTATTTTCTGAGAAGCCTGAAGTTGCCCGGCAAATGCTCAATGAAGTCTTGTTGAAAACTACGCTGAAAGATGTTGAGATGTTACTTTGGAAAAAGGATAAATCCGGTTTTATTGCTGAAGTTTCATCCTCTTTAATTAAAAATAAAAATGAGGAACCCCTTGAGTTTATTGTCGTTATTAAGGATGTCACAACAAGAAAACACACCGAGATAGAGATTTTGAATTATCAAAAGAGCCTTAAATCCTTGAACGCTTCATTAACAAAAACGGAAGAAAATGAGCGGAAAATAATTGCGGGTTATTTGCATGATGGGATAGGGCAGACCTTATCATTAGCCTATATTAATCTTACTTCACTAGCTAATTGCAAGCTTTCGAAAGATGTTAAAGCTATTCTCGAGAATTCAACAAGCTTAATTGATAAAGCAATATCTGAAACAAGGACATTGACTTTTGATTTAAGTCCCCCAATATTATTTGAATTAGGTTTGATTCCGGCCCTAAAATGGAAATTGAATCAAGTTGAAAATAGTTTCGGAATGTAAACTTCATTTGTAATTGATGAACATTCTTTAAATTTGACGCATGATTCTAGAATTCTTATTTTTAGGATAATAAGCGAGCTTATTGCAAATATTTTGAAACATGCTGCTGCAAATACAATAGAACTAAAATATTATGTGCACGATGATAAATTAAATATTTCTGTTCAAGATAATGGAAATGGATTTGAATATAAAATGGATTCTGAATCTTCAATTTCAAAGCAAGGTGGTTTTGGTTTATTCAGCATTAAAGAAAGATTGGATTTTGTTGAAGGTAGTTTAGAGATTCTTTCGGAATTAAAAATTGGTACAAAAGTGATTATTAGTATTCCTATAAAAAACATTTAAAATGTCTATAAAAATTATCATTGCAGACGATCATCAATTATTTCGCGAAGGCATAGTAACGCTTCTTTCGAATGATGCTGATATTGAAATTATTTCGCAAGCAACAAATGGGGAGGAGGTCTATCAAAAAGCAAAAGAGCTTCGGCCAGACTTAATTCTGATGGATATAGGAATGCCCGTTTTAAATGGGATAGAAGCTACTAAAGCGATTGTTAACGAATTCTCGGACATTAAGATATTGGCTCTCTCCATGCATGCAGAGAAAGATTATATTAAAGATATTTTGGATGCTGGAGCCAGCGCATATGTCCTTAAAAATTGTACTTATACCCAACTTATTGAAGCCATAAAATCTGTTTACAGAGGAAAAAAATATTTAAGTGAAGAGGTTACAGAAATTGTGCTTCAGGATTATTTAAACAAAGAAGAGTCAATTGACTTAAAAACATTACTTTCAAATAGAGAATTTGAAATATTTAAATTATTTGCAGAAGGTAAATCCTCACGTGAGATTTCTGAGCAAGTATTTATTAGTATTAAAACTGTTGGGACTCATAAGCAGCATATCCTTAAGAAATTAAATCTTAAGACCAATGCTGATATGGTTAAATATGCCCTGAAACAAGGTTTGATTAAATTATAAGCATTTGTGACTTTGATTATCCTTATATCCTGATTTCTCACCTTTAATGAATACGCAATAGTATTAAGGATTTTTTTATAATTGGCATCTTCTTGAAGCTTCTGGCTATAATTCATTATTATAACAATTCTTGATTTATATCAAGAAATATTATAATAAAACTGAATAGTTTTGGGTGATTAATAATAAGTATCCAATTCTCCGATCCAGATCAGTTAAGAGAAAATTTTAATTTAATAAGTGATTAATTTAAAGTTTGATTTTTATATGGGTAGT
>JBFFMB010000190.1:0-4328 GCA_041554455.1 Bacteroidales bacterium | reverse complement strand
TCCATGTATCAGCAAGCTCATTTATATAAGCCATCATCCTCATTCCTTCTACATAATCGAAACACCTACCTGCTTTACATTCATTAATCATTCGAGCAACATCCCCTTTTGCTGGACCAATAAAAATAATGGGTTTGAGCGCTGCTAAATATTCGAACAACTTACCAGGAACGATACTCTCATTATTAATAATTTTCGGAGATGCCATAAACAAAACCGTTGATTCCAATAAATATTTTATCGCTTTCTGATGCGAAACATACCCAATGTATTCTGTGTGCTTTCGCAAAGAAAGTTGTTTAATTTGGGCTTTTATTCCAGCTGCAACCTTACCTACAAATCTTAATTTTATAGGAAATTCTGGATTAAACTTCACAAACTCAGCCAAGGAACTCAAAAATTCATCTATACAATAAGAATCGGCAATAGTCCCGGAATAAGTAATAATGAATTCTTTTTTGGACGGGGATCCCCGTTTTATAAAATCGGCTTTATCAAAACCATTTGGAATCACAATGATTTTTTCGGGATCAATTTTAGGTGATTTTGCATAAAACAACTCCTTGGCCGATTGATTGGTGACAATAATTCGATCAGCCGATTCCAACACTTTCAATTCATAGGCAGCATCTTTTCGTTTTGCAAAAGGAAGATGATAAAAATCTTTATAATAGTAAATATCCGTCCAGGGATCTCGCATATCGGCTATCCATGGCAAACCCGTTTCTTTTTTCAACCTCAGACCTGTTAATTGCGTAGAGTGTGGAGGCGATGTTGTTACGATGGCTTTAAAGTCATTTTCTTTGTGAAGAGCCATCGCCTTTTTAAAAGCAAAATTCATCCACCCCATTCGAGCATCAGGAATAAAAATATTCCCTCGAACAAAACGAGCCATCTTTTGAAACAAGGTCGATTTATCCATATTCACAAATCCTGAATAAGGGATTTCCTTTTTCTTTGTAAAAAGGCGATACCATTCAAGTGGCTCAAACGAGTTTGTACGGAATACTTTTAAGTCTGGAGACACCTCTTTCTCTAATGTACTGTCAATAAGTGGATATGAAGCCTTATTTGCTTTAACTGTTACAATATAAGGCTCAACCTTAAGCTCAGGAAGAAATTTTGCAAATTTCAAAGCTCTTTGCACACCTGGTCCTCCAGAGGGTGGCCAGTAATACGACAAAAAAAGGATTTTATCCATTCGGATTCATTTTTATTTCGCTTGAAGCGTTTTCTTAATTTCAAAACCAAGTCCAGCAACAAACACTAAAAGTACCAACAATGAGCTAACGAACGATATTTTCCGTCCAATGGCATAGGTCTTCGGTTCAAACTTAAACTCAATCTGATGCTCTCCAGCTGGAATTGGTAAAGCCCTGAGAACATAGTTTGCCCTTAAATGAGGGACGAACTCTCCATCAATGTAAGCATTCCATCCTTTGCTATAATAAATTTCTGAGAACACCGCTAATTGGCTTGTTGCGGAACTCGTCAGATAGGTTAAATCATTAGGTTCATAAGAAATCAAATCAATTCTTGACAAAGAATCAATGGTAAAATCTTGATTTAAAAATCCTGAAAAACGCTCATCAACAATAGCCGTTTTCGAAGGATTAAAATCAGATAAAGCATCTATTTCCTCATCCGCATTGCGAACCAGTTGCACCTCATTGACAAACCAAGCATTTCCCAAAGCAAATTCATTGACCAAGGGCCTGTTCGATGGATCGACAATAAAATATTTTGCATTAAGCATATTTAAAACACTTAATTTGCTAAACACATTATTTATTGATTCATAGGTTGGAGAATTCGTCAACGTATTTACGAGCATTTCATGCTCCCGCATAATATGATGATTAATCAATTCTTGGTAACGACGCAGCTTGGCTCCATGATATCCGCCAATTGTTTTGTGGAAGTATGAAGTCGCAGATTCATTAAACGTATTACTCGCCATATTATAAACCCGATAATCGAGATCTTTATCTTCCAAAATTGCTTTATCTGCAACAGAGGCTTCAAATGGTTTTTCCATCTTAGATTTACGAACATAATCATCGCCATTTAAATAACGATAACAAATCGGGATCAAATCAGCTGCAATTAACACACCTAATCCCAGTAAAAACAAATGTGATTTGATTTTTTTAAGCTGATATAAATAAAGTAATCCAAAGGCAAGTAAAATAAATGCAATGGATCGTACTACATCGGCTCTAAAAATTGATATTCTGGCCGTTTCAATTCCATCAATAATAGGGATATAACTAGCAGCATTAGCTCCTGATCGTAGTTGATTAAACTGAGCTAATTCTAAATCACTAAAGAAACTAAAAAAAGTTGTCGGGCTGATATAAAACAGAAGTGACAAACCAGCGGTCAATGCAATGGCAATATACGTTGCATTGATTTTTATGACGAAAAGATTTACTTTCTCTTTAAGTATTTCAACATTTTTAAGTATCTCATTAATAACTAAAATGGCTAGTAATGGGATACAGAACTCAGCGATAACCAATATGATGGTAACTGATCGAAATTTATTATAAAGTGGGAAATACTCTAAAAAGAACTCCGTTAAAGGCATAAAGTTTTTTCCCCATGAAAGCATTACAGACAATAGGGTGGCTACTAAAAGAATCCATTTCATGCGACCTTTAACAATAAATAATCCTAACACAAAAAAGAACATCAGTATCGCTCCAATATAGACAGGTCCAGCAGTTCCAGGCTGATCTCCCCAATAGTGTGATTGCTGTGAAACTACTTGACGAATCCGTGGTTCAAGATTTTTAATCGCATCTGGATTGTTTCCTAAATAACCACTTCCACCCCCTTTAATATTTGGAATCATCAACGAAAAGGATTCCCCAATACCATAACTCCAATGAGTTGCATAATCTTTATCTAATCCTGAGGTTCGGTTTTCCTGATTGCTCGACAACTCTGTTTTCCCTCTAATGGTTACTTTACTATATTCATAGGTTGTCCATAAACTTGTAATATTGGTTAGCACACCAAAAGTTGCAGCTAACAACAAAACCAAAGTTGCAGTGACAAACGGTTTATATATTTTTAATTTAATTGCATGATATAGTTCAAACGCTCCATAAATCAGAACAATCAATAAAAGATAATAGGTAATTTGTGGGTGATTGGCTTTAATTTCCAAACCCAAGAACAAAGCAGTCAGAATTCCACCCCAAATGTATTTTCCTCGATAGGAAAGAATAATTCCTGCCAGTACGGGAGCCATATAAGCAATCGCTAATGCTTTCGTATTATGCCCGGCCACAAGTATAATAAACAAGTAGGAAGAGAATCCAAAAGCGAACGAGCCAATAACACTCAACCAAGGATGCACTTTCAAAACAAGTAAGAGGATAAAGAATCCGAGAAAATACATAAAAACAATTCCAGCGGGCCGAGGCAAGCCAAATTGCAAAAAGGTGTTCACTTGATTTAAGAGATTCTCAGGGTATTGTATTGAGATTTGATAGGCAGGCATCCCTCCAAACATCGAATTGGTCCACAAGGCTTCTTCACCTGTTTTATCACGATAATCAGCAATTTCCTTTGAAGCGCCTTTATAATGCACAATATCGCTTTGATTAAGCCGCTTCCCACTGAGTAAGGGATTAAAATAAATCAGGGTTACAAGCAAAAAAAGAAAGACTCCAACAAAATAAGGGATTAATTTTTGAAACGGAATTTGTTTCATCTGTATATTTTTAAGTTCGTAAATACTTAGACAGAATGGTCATTACTTATGATAAAAAAAGCAAAGGTTACTCTTTTACTTCTTCGAAATCAATCACATCACCCAATTCATCTTTTTTACCGGGCTTTTTCTTTTGAGGGACATAATCAACATTTACTTCACCCTCTTTTTGGGGATTAGCCTCTGCTTGTCCGCCCATATTATTCATCATTCGATCTTGTGCTTTTTTAATAAACGCAGATATTAAATAGGGTGCAATATATCTCATGAATAATTTAAAGAGATAATAGATCACAATGATAATAAAAACAACTTTCAAAAACATTAAATTAATTTTTAAACATAATAATGCGAAGTTATTGAATTTTTGAGAAAAGTGAAAAAAATTAGGCTTTATTAAGAATTTTAGAGGAAGGTAAAAAATAAACAAAAAAAGAAGGTCAGCCAAAGGCTGCCTTCTTATAATATTTTTAAAGAAAACAAATTACATCTCGTCAGAAACAGTCAATTTTTTTCTGCCTTTAGCTCTTCTAGCTTTAATGATTTTACGACCATTAGCAGTTGACATTCTTTCTCTGAAACCGTGCTTATTTCTTCTTTTTCT
>JBFFMB010000189.1:0-4340 GCA_041554455.1 Bacteroidales bacterium | reverse complement strand
CCTGTTATTTTTCGTAAAGGCATAGCTATGTACTCTCCTAATATCCTTAACTCTTTTGTATCCTCCTGAAGAACAATTTTCATTTTTGAGTTAACGCTAAAATCTTCGTTGAGCATTCCTAATTCACTTACTTGGGGAATAATGTGAATATCTGTGCTTGGGGATTTTTGATTGCAAGATCCAAAAATCAATACGATTGCTAACAGTGCAAAATTCAGGAAACTCTTTTTCATAGCTCTATGAATCTAAATAACTATTTGAATCAATCAATACATTTTCATTGTGATGATAAAGCGCATAATTAAAGCCCGGATGTATACAGTAAGACCCATATTCTCCGGCTTTATTAATTGCCAAATATCCCACTTGAAAGTTTTTATAATCCGGCAATTTATCGACAATCCGCTGGACAGCCTCTTCGCATGCTTCCTGAGGAGATCTTCCATTACGCATCAATTCAACGACCAAAAAAGTGCCTAAGGTTTTCATGACCAGTTCTCCCATACCGGTAGCAACTGCTCCGCCATAGTCATTATCTAAATAAAGCCCCGCTCCAATAATGGGTGAATCTCCCACCCTGCCGTGTAATTTATAGGCAGCACCACTGGTCGTACAAGCACCGGCAATATCACCTGCTTTATCAAGCGCAAGCATCCCAATAGTATCATGATTTTCAGAATTGATCTTGGGTTGATAATTAGACTGTGTTTTCCATTCTTCCCAGGCTTTTTTTGCTTTATCGGTTAACAAATTTTCTTTTTTGAAACCTTGTTCCAACGCAAATTGAAATGCTCCGGCTCCTGATAACATCACATGAGGAGTTTCTTCCATCACTTTACGAGCCACCGAGATGGGATGCTTTATATTTTGCAGAAAAGAAACTGAACCACAATCTCCATCCTTATTCATAATGCAAGCATCAAGGGTTACTATTCCTTCTCGATCAGGCAATCCACCATAGCCTACTGACATTGATTCGGGATCAGCCTCAGGTACACGCACTCCCTGTTCAACGGCATCCAAAGCACTTCCTCCTGCAGACAAAATCTCCCAGGCAGCTTCATTGGCAGGCATTCCATGATTCCATGTGGATATGACCAAAGGAAGGTCTGAAGATGTTCTTTGTTTCCCTTGTGCAATTTTATTGAGGGCCTTTACACTTTTTTCACCAGCGACCAAAGCAATCGAGGCTAAAGCTGATCCTGTAATAAATTTTCTACTATTGATCATTGTATATTTTTTTTGAACTTAACTTGTGCAATAATAATCCCCACTAACATAAGAAGACAGCCCATAATTTCTCTCATATTTAATACTTCATCCAGCAAAAACCATCCTCCAATTGCTGCAAATAATGCTTCGAAACTCAGAATTATAGCCGCTAAAGAAGGCTTGGTATTTCGTTGTCCTGCCACTTGTAAAGTATAGGCAATTCCAACTGAACAAACACCTCCATAGATAATTGGGATGGCTGCTTGGAAAATCGAATTCCATTCAATTTGTTCCGTATAAATCGCAATAATCATGCTCAATATGGAAGTAATGGAGAATTGAATGATAGAGAGTTTTAAAATATTAAACTGCGGAGACAACCAAGCAATCAGCAGTACATGACAGGCAAAGAAAAAGGCAGCGACTAAAACAAATAGATCGCCTTTCCCCATCGAAAAACTTCCACTTACACTCAGAAAATAAAGACCAATAGTAGCCAAAACAACACCAATCCATACTTGTTTTGATAATTTCTGCTTAAATAGCAGACCCAATAAAGGAGTAATAATGACGTATAAACTGGTGATAAACCCTGCATTTCCAGCGGTGGTATTTACAATCCCTATTTGCTGTAAACTAGCCCCCAGAAACAAAGCTAATCCTGCTAAAACACCTCCCATAATTAATGAAACTTTTGCTTGCTTCTTGGGTGGAGATTTCTTTGCTCTTTTTGAAAAATACAAAATGGGAAGTAAGGAAAGGGCTCCTAATGCAAAGCGAATTCCATTAAAGGTAAATGGACCCACAAACTCCATTCCCATGCGTTGAGCTACAAATGCAAAGCCCCAAATTATGGCTGTAATCCATAAAAATGTATATGAAATATTTGTTTTGGAAATCTTCATACTAAGCATGTTTTTTAAGGATCCGATTTAGTTCTTCTTCCTTTATTTCCAGATCGCTTAATAAAGCAAATTGATTATTGGCCCTCACTAAATTATGGTCTGCATATTTCGTTTTATAATAGGTGTCGCCTTGTAGATAATCGGTTAAAAACCGAAGTCCAATCATTAAGATCATATATTTGGCCCCTAAAACAAGATTGTCTTTTTCTGATCTGGTTAAATCGTTAGCTAAAACAGACAAGTACCCTCGACAAATCTCCTCAAAAATTTCCACACGAAGGACTACTTTTTGAGTGTCTTTTTCATCTTCGGCAACCGGACTCGTAAAGGTTCGGATCATATCCCCAAAATCGAATAATACACTACCGGGCATTACAGTATCCAGATCGATAACACAAACACCCTTACCACTTTTATCATCCAGCAATACATTATTCAATTTAGTATCGTTATGCGTTATTCTGTGGGGAATTTTTTGAGCATTAAATAATTCTTTCACTTGCGTTGAAATAGAAGCTCTCGCTATCACGAAATCAATTTCGGATTTTACCCTTTCAGCACGACCCAAAACATCTTCCTTTAATGCTTTTTCAAATTGTCTAAAACGATACTCCAGATTATGAAAATCAGGGATGGTTTCATAGAAGTCAAGTGGATTTAAATCCAGCAAATTACGCTGAAACTGAGCATAAGACTTGGCTGCTTCAAACGCTTGTGATTGATGTTCAAGCACCTCAACCGATTTTGAATGAGAAATAAAATTATAGAGTCTCCAATAGCTATTTTCAGCATCAATAACATACGATTTTTCATTAGACGAATACGTTCTCAAAACGTCTATCCCTTTTTCTTTCAGATGAGTTAAGACCTTTTCAATATTGTAAGCAACATGCTCAGGTTGCTTAAAAACGAAATCATTAATCCGTTGTAAAATATAATTAC
This sequence comes from Bacteroidales bacterium, assembly GCA_041554455.1. GTDB lineage: Bacteria > Bacteroidota > Bacteroidia > Bacteroidales. The sequence goes on along the minus strand of JBFFMB010000189.1, from coordinate 1,281 downwards.
TTGTTATGCCGTTCTCATCAAATTCAATCAAATAAGTATCATTGATATGGCCATTTCCAAACGGCTTAGATGACACAAATTCTCCACTAAGTTCAAACTGATTTACGATATGTTCTAAACGATCTATGTCCATAACTTTTGTGGATAAAGACCCGATTCTACTAATTTCTGAACACTCTCGATAACGACAGGTTTATCCTCTTGATAGGTTACGCCAAACCATTGATCTTTACTTTCAAGGACTTTAAAATCGGCTAAATTTTTAGCAATTAATTCAGTTACAATAGTCGGGATGTAATATTCTGATTTTGGTTTTTGAATGTTTTCTTTAAGGAAATTCACAAAACCATTTTCTAAATGCTCAAATAGATCGGGTGTAAAACCCCAAAAATTCATAGACACAATTTCATTCCCGATCAAGTCGTTCCATTGCTCATCTTCTGAATAAAACCCGATTGCACCATCTTTTCGTTGGATATTGGTTCGTTCATTTACTTCTATCAGATTATTATCCGAATTGAGCACACAAACTCCACGCGAAACGCTTCCAAAGTCGGTTATCGTTTTATCTAAATTAAAACCTACCATGCTAAATTGGAGTTTTCCTTCTTGTGCTTGATCAAAAAACGTTTTAATGGTTAAATAGGATTCTGCTCCATAAAAATCATCGGCATTGATGACGGCAAAGGGTTCATGAATAACATCTTTTGCCGCTAGAATAGCATGAGCAGTCCCCCAGGGCTTTACCCTTTCCTCTGGACAAACAAAGCCTGCAGGTAGCTTTTCAATTTCTTGTAAAACATAGGCGGTTTCAATTCGACCCTTCAATTTAGGCTCAAAGATTTCTTTAAAATCTTGTTCAATTTTTTTGTTGATTACAAAAACAACTTTCCCGAATCCAGCACGAATCGCATCGTAAATCGAATAATCGATTATGCTTTCGCCCGATGGACCAACTTTATCCATTTGTTTTACGCCCCCATAACGGCTCCCTAATCCTGCTGCTAATATCAGTAATGTTGGTTTCATATTCTTTATTTTAATTTTAATTAATAAGTGCCTAAAGTATTTAAAGTACCTTGAGTAATTGAAGGGATAAAACCTCTTTAAATTTAGGCATTTCGAACTTTAGCTCATTTCAAATACTTACTTCTTCCAAGAACGCATTTTGTGCCAACGAGTAGCATACAATAAAATGAAAATGTAACAAGGAATCATCACCCAGTAAGCCGCTTGCGATGTATATACATCAGCTATTTTCCCCCATAATAAAGGAAGGAT
>JBFFMB010000188.1:0-4349 GCA_041554455.1 Bacteroidales bacterium | reverse complement strand
TAAATAGATATACCGGAGATTTAATCTGGGAAAGTAAAGGTAATAGAACACCAAGTGCATATTGTCCTCCAATACTATTCAACCATAGTGGAACCAAATACTTAGCTACTCAAACCGCTTTTACAGTTATGGCTATCAATGCGGAGAATGGTGAAGTTGCTTGGACTTATCCAATGCAATACAAAGGTGCTATTCACGGAAACTCTCCCATTTATAAAGAAGGATTTTTGTTTGCGATGGATGGCTGGGGAGATGGAAGTTTTATGCTGAAAATTGCTGACGATGGAAAAAGTGTTGAGCAAGTCTGGAAAAACAATTTGATGGATTTGGAGAATGGAGATGCTATACTTATCGGAGATAATCTATACGGTACTAATTGGGCCGAAAAGGGGGTGAGTTGTGTAAATTGGAATACAGGGGAAGAGAAATTCACAAACAAAGATTTTCAATCGGGGACCTTAATTTTGGCAGATGGTTTATTCTACATCTATGGAATAAATGGGAAAGTTGGATTGATAAAAGCAACTGATAATGCCTTCGAAACGATCAGTTCATTTCAGTTAGAAGGAAAGAAAAGTCGCGATCATTCGGCACATCCGGTTATTTATGATAAGAAGCTTTATCTTAGATATGATTCATGTTTATGGGTATATGATATTGCACAATAATCATTTATGAAATGAATTAATCTATATATAATCGCCATCTGTTAATTCAAAATGGTCGTTTGTATATTCAATAAGTGTATATATTAAAGGTTTACGATCTTAGGGGCAAAATCTAATTAAACCTAATATCAAATCTTAAAATCATGAAAAAAATCAGTACATGCTTTGTATTTCTTTTGATCGTAATTTGTCCTTTATTTTCACAAGAAAACAGTAATTGGAGAGGTCCAGATCGTAATGGTGCCTATCCCGATAAAAATCTATTAAAAGAATGGCCTGAAAACGGTCCAGAACTTTTATGGCGATTTGATGAACTTGGTGTTGGATACTCAACAGTAGCTACAACAGCTCATAATATTTTTGCAGTTGGCTCCATCGATAGCACCTCTTATATTTATTCGTTTGATCTTTCTGGAAATTTAATCTGGAAATCAAATATTGGGCCTGAATTTACAGGTAGTTATCCAGGTATACGGTCCACTCCGGTTATCTATAATGAACTTGGGTATGTTAGAAATGGCTTTGGTAAATTATTTTGTTTCAATACTAAATCTGGAGATATTGAATGGTCAAAAGATACTCAAACTGATTTCAATGGTCGATATAGCCGATGGGGTGTTTCTGAAAGTTTAGTTGTTGACGGAGATAAAGTTTTTTGTAGTCCTGGTGGCATCGAAGCAAATGTTGTTGCATTAAACCGATTGACCGGAGAATTAATCTGGAAGTCAAAGGGAAGTGGTGATGTAAATATTTATAGCTCATCTATTTTAATTGAAAGAGGAGGCGTTAAATTTTTAATAGCCGTAAGTCCCAATTCAATCATGGCATTAAATGCAAATACAGGAGAAATGGCTTGGAAATACCAACTGGCAACAAAGCAAGAAACAAATACTCCCATATATAAAGATGGAATTTTGTTTTTGTTGGGAAATAAAACAGGGACTGCACTGAAAATTGCAGATAATGGAATGTCTTCTGAGTTTTTATGGGAGAATAATAATTTAGGTACTTTTCAGGGAGATGCTGCGTTACTTGGAAATTATTTATATACCTATTCTGCAAATAAAAAAACACTTTATGGTGTTGATTGGTATACAGGCAATACTGTTTGTGAATATAAACTAGCTGCTAAGAACCAAATGTCATCAGTGATTGCAGCTGATAAAATGATTTACCTATACTCAAATTTGGGAAGTGTGGAGCTTTTTGATCCTGCACATGCTAAGCTTGAGTTGATTAGTTCTCTCCAGATTTCAACCCCACCAAATAATCATTCTTCTTATCCGATTATTGCTCATGGGAACTTATATATTCGGAATTTGAACAGTTTATTAGTGTATAACTTAAAAGCTGAATAATGAAAAAGGTACAATATTTAATATCCGTTTTGACCTTACTTCTTTTTTTGCAAAGTTGCCAATCAACGGATATGGAAATTAGCCAATGGCGAGGTCCCAATCGGGATGGTGTTTATCCAGCAAAAGATCTTCTGAAAGAATGGCCCGAAAATGGACCTGAATTAATTTGGAAATACGATGAACTGGGAGATGGTTACGCTTCTCCAGCAGTATTGTCAGATAAAATTATTACGATCGCTACCATTGATAGCATTAGTTATGTTATCGCATTTAATCATCAGGGTGGTGTGTTATATAGAAAAGAATTAGGCCCAGAGTGGATGACCAATTTTCCAGGCATAAATTCTACTCCTCAAATTTTTGGGGATCATGGATACTTACAAGGTGGCTTAGGTATTCTTTATTGCATTGATGCCGAAACGGGTGAAACCAAATGGACAAAAGATTTGTTCACTGATTTTGATGGAAAGAATATTCGTTATGGAATTACAGAAAATTTTGTAGTGGATGGTGATAAGTTATTTGTAACTCCTGGTGGCCCAAATAACAATATAATAGCACTTAATCGTTTTACGGGAGATTTAATTTGGAGTACTCAAGGCAATGGTGATGAAAGTGCTTATGGTTGTCCCAATATTATCACTATTGGAAAATCAAAGCATTTGATAAATTATACAACGAATTCGTTGTTTTCAATTAATCCCGAAAATGGATACATTGAATGGAGATATCCATTGGAAGGAGAAGGAACCAAAGCAAATGTGCCTGTTTATAGAGATGGGTTTTTGTATGCTATGGCAGGTTATAAAAATGGATTGCTAAAATTAAAAATTGCTGATGATGGTAAATCTGTTGAGAAGATCTGGGTAAATGAACTAATTAGTGCAGGTTTTGGAGATGGTGTTTTCTTGGGGGATACATTTTATGCCGGGAGTGCAAGCAGAGAACAAAAGCTATGTGCTATTAATCCGAATACTGGTGCAATAACTGACTCTATAAAAATGTTTGCTCCATTGATTGTTATAAGTGCAGATGAAATGATTTATACTTATAATTTTAGAGGTTTATTCAGTCTAGTAAAACCTACTGAAAAAGGAATGGAAATGCTTAGCTCTTTTAAAGTTCAAGGTGGAAAAGAGAACGAACATTGTTCATTCCCTGTTATCTATGACGGACGTTTGTTTATTAGACATGATAATTCTTTGTTTGTGTATGATATTTCATCTAAATTATAAAAAATGAAAAAAGGTATTTATAATATTTTTTTACTTGGGGTTAGTCTATTACTATTAGCCCAATGTACTTCTCCTGCTCCAGAAATTAGTCAATGGAGAGGCCCTAATAGAGATGGAATTTATCCTGAGAAAAATCTGCTTAAAGTGTGGCCAGAAAATGGTCCTGATTTGATTTGGAAGTACGATAATCTTGGTTGTGGATATGCTACTGCAGCTGTCTTATCTGATAAAGTAATAACCATTGCTACTCTTGATAGCGTCAGTTATGTGATGGCATTCGATCATGAAGGCGGGGTTTTATATAAAAAAGAATTAGGCCCCGAATGGATGACTAATTTTCCCGGTAGTCGTTCCACTCACTTATTGTACGATAAATTAGGCTATTATTTAGGAGGTCTTGGCATTTTGTATTGTTTTGAAATTGAAACAGGAGAAATAAAATGGACGAAAAATTTATTCACTGAATTTGATGGGAAAAATAACAGATTTGGAATTACCGAAAACTTGCTTATTGAGGGAGATCAACTGTTTTGTTTGCCGGGTGGTAAAAAAGATAATGTAATTGCATTGAATAAAAATACGGGCGAACTGATTTGGCGATGTGATGGGAATGGAGGTGCTAATGGATATGCTTCTCCCATATTAATTGAAATGGCCAATGAAAAATATTTGATAACTATATCCGATACAACCGTTCTTTCTGTCAATATTAATGATGGAAGTTTAGCATGGAAATACAATATGTATACAGGCAATCCACTTCCAATTTTTAAAGATGGATATTTATTTCTTATTGATTATATAACAGAAAAGGACAGAGGTGCTATAATGCTTAAAATTGCGGATGATGGAAAATCAGTAAGTAAAGAGTGGTTCTCAAACAGTTTGAATGTTAATGCGATGTTTGGAGGAGAACTAATTATTGATAATAAGATATATGGCTCAAACGCTAAACAAAGAGGTGTTTTTTGCATCGATTGGAAGACGGGAGTCGCTATTGATTCTATTAAAAATAAAAGCATGATATCGACCCTGATAGCTGCTGATGAAATGATTTATTCTTATGATTTTGGTGGTAATCTTAGCTT
>JBFFMB010000187.1:0-4378 GCA_041554455.1 Bacteroidales bacterium | reverse complement strand
GATCATGCTTTCATCATCCACGCATAAAATAGCTTTTTTACCCATAGTTAAAAATTAGATTATAAATATACAATAATATTATACTTAAATGGGTAAGGATATTGTAAAAGTCGTACCAATACCTATTTCGGTTTCCATTTCAATTTTCCCATCATGCTTGTCAATTATTTTTTTAATAATATCTAAGCCTAATCCACTTCCTTCGCCAGCTATTTTAGTTGTAAAAAATGGTTCGAAAATTCGATCACGAATGTTTTCTGGGATTCCTCCACCTGTATCTTGTACACTAATTTTAGCAAACCCCTCTTCAACCCACGTTTTTATAATCATCGTCCCATTATTTTCCATGGCTTGTAATGAGTTATGGAAAAGATTGGTCCATATTTGGTTAATTTCATCAGCAAAACATATAATGGGAGGAAGGGGTTTAAAGTCTTTAATTACTTCAACACCCTGCTTAATTTGATTATGATAAAGGGTTAGTACAGTATCTATGCCATCAATAATATCGGTTGGAGTTTTTTCACCAATATGATCACGATGGGCAAATTTCTTCAACGCAAATACAACCTTTGCGGCTTTGCTTACGGCTACGTTAATGTTTTTAGTATTTTTCTTTAAACTTACAAGATTTCTTGCATTGGATAAAACGTAGAGTGCATTCTTTGTTTTTAACTGTGGCAATAGATTATCCAAATGAGTATTTAATTTCATATAAATAATCATCTCAGCAATTTTGTCTGCCTCTTCAATCCCTGCTTCATTGATTGTTAAAACGATCTCTTTTTTCAATTGTCTTTTTTCTTTAGATGTGAGATCTTGACTTTGATCATCAACATATTTTAAGATCTTTAAAAACAGTCTGAGTTCAGCATCGGATAGTTTTTGAACGAGTCTAGGTAGATTGTCTATGGCAGTCTGAAGGGAGTCAGACATATTCCCGATGGATGCGTTTATCGCTCCCAAAGGTGTGTTTATTTCGTGGGCAATTCCAGCGATTAAGGTTCCAAGAGCCGCCATTTTTTCGGTTTGAATAAGTTGCGACTGAGTTTCTTTCAAGCTCTCTAATGTTGTTTCAAGCTCTTCTTTTTGCGAATGAAGTTCAAAGTTTTTAGCTCTCATTTCTTCCGAATTCCTTTTTCTTTCAATGGATCGACTGACTTGATGAGACACAATTTGCAATACTTCAAGATCCGTTTTGTTAAATGCATTTTCATCTTCGTAATTCTGAACAGCCATAACCCCAATCACTTTGTCTTGGATGATTAGGGGAACACCTAACCATATTTTTGAGGGTGCTCCAATGAGTTCTATTTCGCCTTTTTTCTCCAATGCATTCATTTCTTTTTCATGAGCGAAAAGAGGTTTTCTGCTTCTGACAACATAACCTGTTAAAGTGCCCGCAGCAGGGAAGACTTCATACTTATCTTTTTCATCGGCCATAAACGGGAGTGATAGAGTGTCGTTTGATTCGTCATACAGAGCAATGTAGTAGTTGGTTGTATCCAGCAGCTTGGATAGTTGTTCCTGGATATATGCAACAAGATCTTCTAAGTTTTCGTTTGTGCTAACTGAGTTTGAAATATTACTAATGATATGCTGAAGTAATTCAGCTCTTTTACGTTCTGTAATATCACGAACAGTTCCAATAGCTCCCCATTTATCGTTTATTTTAACGGCTGCTAATGAAAGCTCTACTGGGAATTCTTCACCATTTTTACGCAAGGCCGTTAACTCAATCGTTTCTCCAATAGCATTTCCTTTTCCATTTTTCTTAAAGCTCTCAAATGCTTTTGTTTGTAGATTTTTGAAAGAATCGGGTCGGATTAATTTATGCAAATCTTGATCAAGAATTTCACTTTTTGTATAGCCAAATATTTTTTCTGCACTTGGATTCCAAAATACAACTTGACCATCATTATCGATTACAACAATAGCATCATTTGCCGAATCTGTAATATTATCTATTAGTTCTTGTTTTTCTTTTTCTTTTTCTTCAGCGTCTTTACGCTCAATCGATAAGCTAATTTGATTAGAGATAATTTGCAGAATCTCTAGGTCATTATTATTATAGGCGTCTTCATTCGTATAACTTTGTACAGCAACCACACCAATAGCTTTATCAGCTATAATTAATGGTGCCCCAAGCCAAACCTTGGAACGTGATCCAACAAATTCAATAAGTCCTTCATTTACAAGTTTTTCTTGCTGTTTATCAGTTGCTAATAGCGCTTTCTTCGTTTTAATAACATAGCCAGTCATGGTTTTTCCGGCTGGAAAAGATACGATGCCTTTATCTTTTTCATCGGCCATAAAAGGAAGAGTCAGGCTGTCTGTTTTCTCATCATATAAAGCGATATAATAATTTTGAGCGTCAATAATACTTTCTAACTGACCTTTAATATAAATAATGAGTTCTTCAACACTTTTGCTTGTTAGTACAGCATTTGAAATGTTATTTAAAATGCTTTGTACCTGTTCAGATCGCTTTCGCTCCGTTATTTCATGAGCTAAGCCTTCTATCAAAATCACATTGTTATTTTTATCTAGTATAGGAACTTCTAACAACTCAAATTGTTTAAGGTTGTTATTTTTATCTTTTAGTTCTACTTCAAAGGGAGGCTGTTTATTGCCTTTTAGGTTTTCCTTAGAAGCTTCAATAGCGATTTTATTTTTTGGGTTTTCTGATAAATATGGCTGAAGACCAAATTCAACTTCTGATGGTTCGTAGCCCAATAATTTGGTTATCGATGGGCTCACATAGCTGTACTTCCCATCCATTTCTTGAGAATAAAAGAAATATTCGTCTTCAAGGTTTTCAATCAATCGGCGGGTTTTCATCTCACTTTCTGCCAAATCGTTATTCATTACCTGAATTTCGTCATTGATGGCTCGAATCTCCTCATTTTGTTGTTCAATTTCTTCAAATTGCTGCTGCATCTCCTCATTCTTCATATTGAGTTCTTGGGTGCGTTCATCAACTTTATCGAAGAGGTTTTTATAAAGTCCATCCAATTTGTCGGCCATCGTATTAAATGAGGTCGCTAATTCTCCTAATTCATCATTACTGATAATTTTTGCCCTTGAAGTGAAATCTTTGGCGGTGTAATTTTTTATGCTTTCACGGAGAATATTTAGTTGTCGTGTAAAACGATTTCCGTTTAAAATAACAATAATGAAAATGATTATAAAGATGATTATTGAAATTAGAACATTCAAGCCAATTTGTTTAAATAAAGGCATGTTTATAACCTTCATGTCAAGGGAAGTTGCAATTACCCAATCCATTTCAGCTAAATATATGAAATGTATTTTTCGATCATTAATTTCATCTTCTGCTTCTTCCCAAACGTATTTAATCTGCCCCTCTGTTATTTGTTCATCTTTAATTTTAAAAAGAATTTCTTTAATAAATTCTTTCCCATTATAATCTTTTAGTTCAAGGATATTTTTGTTTTTATTATGAGAGTTTATGATAGAATTCCCTTCTAAATCAAATATTAAAGAGTGGTAGTTCTCCCCCATTTGAAGATCAGAAATAGTAGTTTCGAGATTGTTTAACTCAGTTTGCTCAATTCCAACAGAAATGGCTCCTATTAATTCATTGTTGTTGTAAATAGGCTTATAAGTTGTTATATACCAGTTTCCTACAACAAAAGCTCTGCCCTTAAATGTTTCGCCATTAATAAGGCTCTTATAAACAGGTGACTCCTTAGGAATAAAGGTTCCTATAGCACGACTATTCTCATTGTTTTTTAAACTTGTAGAAATCCGAAGCAAACCTTCTTCAATAAGTTGGAATATTGTTAAACCAGCTCCAATTTGTTTGCTTATATAATCAACGAAATCATTATTATTAGTGGCAATAGTGCTTAATCCTAAATCATTATCAACAAGCATTATTGGGATTTCTTTTAAGAATTTTTCGTTTGTAGATTGATTCTCAATGGTGAGTTGGATTTTGGTATTGGGATCAAGCCTTGTCTTATTTTCAACATAAAGACTGGCCGCAGTTAAGTTATTGTTGACTGATTTTTGATAAATATAAAAAGCATTTCGGCTTAAATTATAGACAGACTCTGTATTATTTATTAACTCTTGATCATAATTCTTTTGGATTGAGTTTCGGAGAATAAATGAGTTAACAATAATATTCCCAGTCATAAAAGCGAAAAGAGAAATTCCAATTCCGAGATAGAGTTTGTGGATGAATTTTAAGTTCTTCATAGTTGGTTAGCCAAAATTATTAGTAGTTAAAGTTAAACAAAAATTGAGCATATGCAAAAGCTTATAATTAAAGGAATTTTCTTATTTTTGCCGTCCGATGTATTCGGGATGTGGCGCAGTTGGTTAGCGTGCTGGTCTGGGGGACCAGAGG
>JBFFMB010000186.1:0-4388 GCA_041554455.1 Bacteroidales bacterium | reverse complement strand
TTACAGCATTTTTATCAATTATGCTTGCAATCATTAACTTATTGCCTATTCCTGCATTGGATGGAGGTCATACCATGTTCTTATTGTATGAAATCATTGCAAGACGCAAGCCAAGCGATAAATTTATGGAGTATGCTCAAATGGCAGGGATGATATTTCTACTTGCATTAATGGTTTTGGCCATTGGGAATGACTTTATAATGCATGTATTTTAATCAATATTAGGCAAAAACTTTATAGCAGAGGCTTTAAATCCAGCCCAAACATCATCGCCTATTTTTAGTTCTAATTTTTTTAGAGAATGATGAGATATGAATGCTGTTAATTTTATATCGGCTTCAATAATTATTTCATTGCCTTTAAAACTGGGACCGATATCGATGATTTTCCCTTTAATGGTATTACAAATACTGCTTTCAAAATTTTCGGTAGAAATAACAACATCTTGGCTTTTTAGTAAGACAAAGCCAGCACTTTGTTTTTCTTGTGGCAGAATTTGAATCTCAAAACCTCCATCGATTTTTATGCGATCGTCAGCAATCATTATTCCAGCAAAAAAATTACGAATCCCACTAAAGCGAGCTACAAAAGATGATTTTGGATTGGAGAAAACGTCGGAAGGAAATCCTTTTTGAACAAGTTTCCCTTTTTGAAAAACTGCCACTTTGTGAGCTAGGGTAACTGCTTCTTCGTAATCATGAGTCACATGAATGATCGTCTTCCCTAAGCGATTTATTTTTCGAAGCAATGATCGTAAATCATCTCTTAGTTGTACATCCAACGATGAAAAGGGTTCATCCAATAATATACATTTGGGATCTCGGATCAATGTGCGAGCCAATGCCACTCTTTGTGCTTCTCCTCCAGATAAGGTTTTCGTATCGCGATCAAGCAAATGTTTAATGTTAACTAATTCAGTTATCTCTTCAACCTTTTTCTTTACTTCAGATTTTGAAAATTTATTTTTAATGGGATAGGCAATATTATTAAATACGTTCATGTGAGGAAATACCGCATGATCTTGAAAAACATAACCTACATTCCGATCCTGAATTTTATGATTTGTGATATCTTGTCCTTCTAAAAGAATGTGACCACTTTTAATTTTTTTGATCCCGGAAATGCATTCGAGCATTAAGGATTTTCCTGCTCCTGAAAGACCAAGAATAACAAAGTATTCTCCTTCCTTAACTTTCAAATTGACATTTTTCAATTCAAAATTTTCGAAACTAAGACATAGGTTTTTAAGCTCTAACATTCCTGTTTTTTTTTGTTAATCCATTTTCACGCGTAAGCAATCTCAACAATAAAAAGAATATCAAACAAACGATGATAAACAGTACAGATAAGGGTTGTGCATATTTTAAACCGAAAGAGGTAAATCGTTCGTAAATCATCACAGGTGTTATCATGGGGTGATAAGCTACGATAACCACAGCGCCAAACTCACTCAATCCTCGGGCAAACATCATCACAAAGCCGGATAATATATGTCGCCAAGCCAACGGCAAAGAAACTGTAAAAAACATTCGAATGGGGCTGGCTCCTAGGTTATAGGCCGCTTGTTCCAATCGTACAGGAACTGCACTAAAGCCATCTCGCGCAGCATTTATTAAAAATGGGATGCTTACAAAAGCCATGGCTAATGATATTCCTGCAGGACTCCCAACAAAATCGAACCCCATCGTACTCGCCAATTGTCCTAAAACAGAATCTCTGGATACAAATCCCAGAACTGCAATACCTGCCGCTGAATGAGGGATTACAATAGGGAGGTCAATAATCCCAGAAATAATTCGTTTGCCAGGAAATTGTTTCCTTGCTAATACATAAGCTAAAGGAATGGCAAAAAAAGCAAAAAATAAGGTAGCAGAAAATGAAGCGAACAAAGTCAACCAAATGCTCGATTGTACTTCACTTTCTTTGGCCGTTGCAAAAACATCTGCCAAAGGCGTGGAAAAAAACATCCCAGCCAAAGGAGCAATGATTAATAGAAGAACGATTCCTCCCAACAAGCTAAATACTAAAGCAAATGAATCAGTCCGGATCATTTAGGTTTTATTTTTTAAAGAAAACAGGCTTAAAGGTAAGCATAGTCATAAAATAATGAGCGGTATTTACGTTCCTATTTCTGAGTACTGCTAATGATTCACTAGGAAGCATCATGCCATAGAGAGCCGAAATTAAAATTTCTTTTGAGATCACGATGTCCAACTGAAAATCAAATTCGGAACCCAAATAAGCAGAATAATTAGTCGTTGCATGAACATCGCCAATATTAAAATCACTCTGTGTACGGAAGTAATGATAATCTATCGCCAATGTAAACTTTGGACTCAATTTCGTTTTCATTCCTACACTATAGTCGATCAAGCCTAAGCCCGAAGTTGAAGCAGGGCTTCTGAAATAATCCATCTTTCCATTGAAGCCATGACGCCCACCATAAATAACATCAAAAGCATTGTCTTTCTCACCAATGGTATTGGGATTGTCATTTCCTGAAAAATACTCAATACCAGTATTAAAAGTGGTTTTTTCACTATGTTTATACGAAAGTGTTGCATTCACAAAATAAGCGGATACTTTGCTGCCATTTTGTTTTTTTCCGACTTGATAAAAGGATCTAAGAGCGGTTGAAATTTTATTTTGATTATAATTAATTATTAACCCACTTGTTATTCGGGTGTTGATTTTATCATCTACATTATTTTCACGTAAACCTTCAATAACATTTAAAGTAGCCATTGAAAAATTATTAAACGTTTGCTTCATCCAAATGATGCCTAGGTTTTTATAGAGTTTATTATAAAGCTCATAAGGAACTTCAATCAAATCGCTGCCTTTAGCTGTTTGATTGGATGCACCCACAACTTCAAATTCAAAGCCATTTTGCTGATAGCTTAGTTTGACCGCGTCATGACGTGACGCAATTTGGTTCCAATTGCCCACCCCAATGATCCGTTGATTATCATATTTAAGAATTTGGCGACCTGTTTTAATTTTAAAACCCTCACTTACATTAAATTCAACCCAAGCTTCGACTAAACTTGCGGAAATTTCATTTGTTTTTAGAGCTTCAGATCCCCAAACCCTTACATCTTGAAAGGATATTCGGGTTGTGTAGAGTTCAGTTTTATAAGTCACTCCAAGCAGGCTGCGCTGACTAATTAAGGTCGCAGGATCAGCATCTTGGGGCATTAAATTTTGATATCCATCTCTGTATTCGAAGCGAGGACGTAATTCTCCATCCATTGAGAATTGAGCAAAAATTGAACAATTGACAAGCAAAAGGACTAATAGTAAAAATGTTTTTTTCATTGAATTGAAGTTATTTTTTTTAGTAAAATTAGTTATAAGCATATTTTTTTAAGGATTCAGGAAGCTGATTATAGGTATTAGTATGGCTTGGAATAATAGATGGTTGCCCATTCTTTTCCATAATATCCATTCCTTTTTCTGATAATAAAAAGTGGGTAAATTTTAAAGCATTGTCTTTATGAGGTGCTTTCTTTAATACAGTGATTCCATAAATCATCGGTTCCCCAATTTTAATAACTTTCTCGCCTAATTTTTTTCCACTGATTTCAACCGAAGCTTGTTTGTAGTATTCTGCAAAGCCTGGATTTTCTAAATTGATTTTGGGGGGCAGTTCAATAAATTTTAAGTGATGTTGAACTGCTACCGAACGGTAGATAAACACAAAATCAAGAGAGTTGGTTTCGAGCAAGGCCAATAAATCAGTTTCTTTGGGACGAATGTATTTTTGATCTTTATCCAATAATTGTTCAGAAATGCCAGGCTTGTTATAATATAATTCTGCCAATTTGGTAACAAGTACAGTGCGATATCCACAGGGGTCGCTATTGGGATCTGAACGACCAAAAGTCACCTCCTTTTTTAGCAAAATGTCAAACCAATTGGTCGAGTCAATAATATCAGCATAACGTGATTTTTCAGAAAAAACGATGCACATTTTATTACTGGCGAACTTGATGTTCCAATCAGCAAAATCGGGAATTAGTAATTGATCGATCACAGTATAATCAGCCGAAGCCATGATATCACATTCTCTGTTCAAGTCGGTTATTTTACGTGCACAAGCCCTACTTCCCGCTGATTCGGTTAAAACTTCAATGGAAGGATTTTCAATTTTAAACGCATTGACAACTTCTTTCATGGGTACAGATAAACTCCCCGCATGAAAAATAATTAACTGATTGGATTTGACATCGAAATATTACAAGTTTTAATTCAAAAAATTATCTTTATACAAAAAACTAAACTTGAAGAAATCGTCAATCGTGTGCTGGCCTTGTCCAGCGCCGATCAGACCGAGGTATTGGTCCTAAGTGGCGACCAGCACCTGACCCGCTTTGCCAACAATACCA
>JBFFMB010000185.1:0-4396 GCA_041554455.1 Bacteroidales bacterium | reverse complement strand
GCAATTGCTTTGAAATTTGCGACAGAAGGTGCTAATATTGCCTTTTCAGACATTAGGTATGATGCAGATGCTGAGGCTCTTGAAAAAACATTGGTTGAGATGGGCGTGAAGGCCAAAGGCTATGCGTCAGATGCTAGTTCATACGAAGATGCAGAAGCTTTAATAAACGACGTTCATACCGAATTTGGACAAATTGACGTACTGGTTAATAATGCGGGTATTACTCGTGATAATTTATTGATGCGTATGACTGAGCAGGATTGGGATTTGGTTATTAAAGTAAATCTAAAATCAATTTTTAATTTAACAAAAGCAGTTCAACGAATTATGTTGAAGCAACGTTCGGGTAGTATTATTAATATGAGCTCGGTAGTTGGCGTTAATGGAAATGCCGGACAATCAAATTACTCAGCATCAAAAGCGGGTCTTATTGGTTTTACTAAATCAATTGCTCAAGAGTTGGGAAGCAGAAATGTCAGATGTAATGCAATTGCACCTGGTTTTATTGAAACTGAAATGACAGCTAAGCTTCCAGAGGATGTAAAAAAAGAATGGGTAAAAACCATCCCTCTTCGTCGCTCTGGATTACCAGAAGATGTTGCAAAAACAGCCACATATCTAGCTTCTGATTTATCTGATTATGTGAGTGGTCAGGTCATAAGTGTTTGTGGCGGAATGAGTATGTAAGCTATAAAATACGGCTAATTATACAGGGCTTTTTGAGCCCTGTTTTTGTTTGTAAGATAAATTTTGAATATGAATCCACAATCCCTATTTCTACTTATTGTATTATTTGTAATCGGAGAGTTTTTACTTGAACGATTTTTAGAATATTTGAATTCTACTACATGGAGTGAATTGCTACCCGATGAATTGTCGGGTATTTATAGCGAAGAAAAATACCGACAATCCCAAAATTATCATAAATCAAATCAACGTCTTTCATTTATATCTTCTGCTATTTCTTTGATTGTATTATTAACTGTTTTCTATTTAAATGGCTTTGCTTTATTGGATCATTGGGTGCGATCATTCACTGAAAATTCAATTATCATGGCATTATTATTCTTTGGTGTGATTGGTTTAGCTTCGGATATTTTATCTACTCCATTTGCGTTATATTCTACATTCGTGATCGAAGAAAAATATGGTTTCAATAAAATGAATCTGAAGACCTTTATCTTAGACAAATTGAAGTCATGGCTATTAGTTATTATACTTGGAGGAGGGATTCTTAGTTTGGTGGTTTGGATTTATTCCATATCAGGCACTGGATTTTGGCTTGTTGTTTGGGCAGTATTGGCTGTTTTTATGCTTTTTATGACTATGTTTTATTCCAGTTTGATTGTTCCTCTCTTTAATAAACAAACACCACTCGAGGAAGGGGAGCTTAGATCAGCCATTGAAGCTTTTGCTCTTAAAACTGGTTTTAAATTGCAAAATATTTTTATTATTGATGGATCAAAAAGATCCTCAAAAGCCAATGCTTATTTTTCTGGACTGGGTGCCAAGAAGCGAATTGTACTTTATGATACCTTGATTAAAGATCATAGCATTGATGAACTCGTGGCTGTTTTGGCTCATGAAATTGGTCATTATAAAAAGAAACATACACTTATTGGCTTGCTTATTTCATTAGTCCAGACTGGGTTTATGCTATTCGTATTATCCTATTTTATTGGAAACCCGCTTTTGTCGCAAGCATTGGGTGCTGATTTAGCTAGCTTTCACTTGGGTGTTTTAGCTTTTGGAATATTATATACCCCGATCTCGCTCATTTTAGGCTTAATTACGAATATGGTTTCTCGCATGAATGAATATGCTGCAGACAGCTATGCCGGTGAATATTTTAATCCAGAAGCTCTGATGTTAGCTTTAAAGAAGCTTTCAGTAAATAATTTGAGTAACCTTAAACCGCATCCTGCTTATGTGTTTTTTTATTATTCGCATCCACCTTTATTGAAAAGGATAGCAGCTTTGAGAAAAGTGAAATAATTTAAGTTGCTTCTTTTTTACGGAATACAGCAGGAATCGTTAGTAAGATCAGTTTCATATCATTCAAAAAAGAACTGTTTATGGCATATTGATTATCCATTGCTTTACGTTCTTCGTCTGTAAATTTATCAGAATTACGTTTTGATACTTGCCATAAACCAGTAATCCCAGCGGGAGCTAGAAATCGAAGAGCCCATTGGTCGTTTGTAAGCTTTTCAGCTTCGTATAAAGGTAAAGGGCGGTTCCCAACTATTGACATATCTCCTTTTAAAACATTAATAAATTGAGGGATTTCATCAATATTGAACGCTCGAATAAATCGACCTACTCTCGTTACTCTTGGGTCGTTTACGACTTTAAAGAATGTTGGATTATTATCGTGCAAACGTTTTTTTTGTAAGTAAAAATTCTCACAGATTTCAGTACCATCAATGTGAAGAATAGGAGAGCAGTTTTTTCCTTGCTTTTTACATTCAGGACATTCATCAGCTATTTCATTGCTATATTCTTCCTTCGATAGGTTAACCAAGTATTTATTTAGGTTTGATAATTCGTCTTTTTTTTCCTCAGAACCAACATGCATTGATCGAAGTTTGTAAAATTCAAATATGTCATAACCCGTACCAACTCTTCGTGATATATATAAAATGGGACCACGTGACCCAATCTTAATAAATAGTATCGCTAATAATAAAATAGGGGACAATGCAACCAATGAAATTGATGCAAAAACTATATCGAAAAGGCGTTTTAGTCTTGAAATCCTAAACTTTTCAAAAGTTTCCTTTTCCTTTACTTTGAATTTATTTTTCATTCAAAAAGGTTTCTAAAACCAAATGTACGGGTTTTTACTTAAAAAAAGAAGTGGTTTTTTTATCTCAAAAAACCACTTCTTTTTACAAGCTGTTTATCACATTAAATTTATATTTCTAAAACTGTTTATTAGCTCCCATTTAAATACGAGCACAAAAATTTAGTTTCAGATGAACGTTTTTTTTAATGAATGAATTATAAATCTCTTTTTCGTAAAACCAAATACATGAGGTATGTAAATAAACTAACATAAGCAAGGGTTACAAGCGTATCAGATACTGTAATATATTCCCTGAAATTTAATCCTACAATTTTCATGATTGAAGTATTAGGGATATCTATTAAGTTTGCGATTGCTTGAAAAGGTAAGTAGTCGCCAATATGGTAAGGTAATTTATGAACTAAGATAGGCTCTATTATATAATAAAAGAGAAGTAAAATCCCAATTGCTAAACCTGAACGTTTCACTAATAAGCCGATCATTAAAGCTAAGGTCATGAAAGCAAACAATTCTAAAAAATAGGCAAATAAGAAGATGTTTCTTTTAAAGATTATACTAAATGTTATTTCGCTAGTATTTGTGAACCCCAAAATTAGACCGTTTAAGTATAGGAATAATGTCGCACCCAATGCAATAACGCCAACCATTAATAATTTTGACATTATAAATTCGAGACGCGAAAGCCCTGTTATGATATTCTGTCGCAGAGTTCGATAAGAGTATTCATTGGTAATAAAAATAATGACAACAATGGCTAAAATTAGTTTTAAGTATCCTGCTATAAATGTTAGATTGTGCCAAATATCAGGGAATGTATATAGAGATATTTTTGTTACGGGTATTGGAACCGATTTCCCTGTTTCTTTTACAATATCGTTTATGAATGTTTGAATACTCCAAAACGTTAGTGCTAATATAATTGCATAAAGTCCTAATAAAATCCAAAAGGTATTATTATTTATGAGCTTTTTTATTTCTATTTTGAGAAGTCTAATCATCTGATCCAGCTAATAATTCTAAAAAATATTTTTCTAAACTTTTTTTTCTGAGAGCTAAATGAGATATAGGCGTTTTTTTGGACGATAAGAAGTTACTTAAGTCGGAACTATTTGAACTCTCAGTTAGTTTCACAATTAATAAATCATCTTCTTTGTCGATATTCAATACCTGATCAAATTCGTTTAACGTTTTAACAATTCTATCTAAATCGGGTCCGGATATCTCAACCAAAACCGAATCATTTAATATCTCTTTAACGTTCCCAGAATACAATTTATTCCCCTGTTTTAACACCGTGACATGGGTGCATATCTTTTGTACTTCATCAAGTAAATGACTGGCCAATATAATCGTAATTCCTTTTTTTGCAATCTCAAGTATGATTTTCCTAATTTCAGCTATTCCTTGAGGATCTAACCCATTTGTAGGTTCATCCAGAATCAAGACCTCTGGCTCACCCATTAGTGCTGCAGCAATGGCCAGTCGTTGCTTCATTCCTAAAGAAAACGTCCTAAATTTGCTGTGTTGTCGGCTTGTTAAATCAACAGTTTTCAATACTTTTGAAATCTCCTCATAGGAGACTCCGTT
>JBFFMB010000184.1:0-4428 GCA_041554455.1 Bacteroidales bacterium | reverse complement strand
CGTTAACAGGGTCATCACAATCAGGCGATTCATAATTAAAATAAAATACCCATTGATTAAAATCGGCTGTGCTCGAAGATGAGCCACAATGATTAGCTGTCAGAAAATATGGTTTGAAATCGTTTTGTGTATTATTGATTAAACTCCCTGTACACCAATACAAACTACTCCCTTGCTTAACCTGAATACGAGCAATTCCTTTTTTTTGGATTTGCCAATCTTGTCCTTCCACACAATTTATATTGACCTCACAATCGCTGCTATGATTAAAGCCTTTATAATTTCCAAAACCCGAATCCTGATAAACATAGGCAACTTCAGATATTTTAAAAGGAAGGGAGGATTCTTGCTGTTTAGATGAAATATGATATTCAAAAATAACAATATCACCTTCGATTAACTCTGTTCCAAAATACCCACTTTTTGTATTATTTTCGGATGTGAAGGCCCCAATCACTTGCGATTTACTCTTATTGTATAAGAATAGTTCTGCATCATCGCCTAATTTAAAATCCTCAAAATAAATAGCCAATGCCTCAGCTCCAGCTGATTTAATCTCCAGCTTCCAAACCTTGTCACCATTTGCAAGTGTAAACCAGGTTCCTGAATTTGCAGGGGTATAATCAGTGCTTATTGTAAATCCAATTTTAGGTGGACTAAGGTCTTCCTTATTTGCATTTTCATTCGAAGAAATCAATCTTCTATCGCCAAATATTTCAACACGTTGAAAGTCTACCTGAAGCTGTTTATTGAAGAAACTTTGGGGGATTCCTCCACGACTTACTTGAGATTCAGCCGAAGCAAACAACATTAAAAAACTAACTATCAGGAGATAAGAAAATTGTCTCATTAAATAAAAAATTATTAAACGAATATATCAAAACAAAGATAACATACTTACGAAAATCACATAGCCTTTATTGTATGTTTTACTAACAACTGTGTTTTCATAATTAGCATTAAAATTGTACATTTGGGCATCTTTGAAAAAACTAAATTAAGTTTATGAATACAATAAAAAAATCACTTAGAGAGTCCGCAGTAGCCAGATGGTCAGCCGTATTATTCATTAGTATTCTGATGTTTGCAAGCTATTACTTTTATGACATTATTTCTTCCATAAAAGACACACTGCAAACGCAAACAGGAATGTCAAATAAAGACTACGGAACCATGTATGGAGCCTATTCTTTTACCAACGCATTTTTATTGATGGCTCTTTTTGGTGGCATGATACTAGACAGATGGGGCATTCGTAAAACAGGGACAATATTTATTTCCTTTGTATTCATAGGGACCTTTTTAACAGCTTATGGTGCAAGTTCTACTTTTCAAAATGGGGGAATAGGCTACTCTTTTTTCGCATCCTTTCTAAAATCATATACTCCTGAATTAAAATTGATGCTAGTGGGTCGATTATTATTTGGTCTTGGTGCAGAAACCTTTTATGTGGTTATTAATAAGGTAATTGCCAAATGGTTTAAAGGAAAAGAACTGGCATTAGCTTTTGCCATTAGCCTTGCATTGGGTCGTTTTGGAACTGCAGCAGCTTTAATCTTATCCCCAATTTTGATTCCTGATTTAAGCATTGGCCCCGTTGATCCTGCCGTTTGGTTTGGATTTATGCTCATCATTATCGCTGTAATTGGCTTTGCAATTTATATTATCTATGATGTTCGTTTTGATAAAAGACAAGCCGAAGATGGTGTTGAACCCGAACCTGAATTTAATGCGAAAGAGCTTCTAAAGTTATTCAAAAACAAATCATTTATTTATATTACACTTTTATGTATTCTTTTTTATGCCGCTGTATTTCCTTTCATTGGGTTTGCTCCCGATTTCTTGCATAATAAGTTTGGAGTTTCGTTGGAGTTGAGTGGTAAATTAACGTCTATCCTCCCATTTGGAACAATAATTTTCACCCCCATTTTTGGTTGGTGGTGTGATACTAAAGGGAAAAGTGCTTCTTTAATGATTTTGGGTTCTGTACTACTGATCATTGTACATCTAACATTTTCCTTAACCATGCTAACACCCTATATTCCATTATTCTTATTAGGTGTTGCATTCTCTTTAGTCCCTGCAGCCATGTGGCCATCGGTTGCTAAAATCGTTCCCGATCATCAATTGGGTACAGCCTATGGTTTCATGTTTACTATTCAAAACTTCGGAATGATGCTTGTTCCTGTTTTAATGGGCTGGACTTTAGACATCAATAATGTAGGTATAGCAAAAGGAGAACCCCTAGATTATACTTATACCATTCTGATGTTATCTGTACTAGGGATGCTAGGAATTGTCTTCGCATTTTTATTAAAGCGTGAAGACAAAACTTCGGGTTATGGACTAGAATTAGCGAATAAAGTAAAAGAAACATAAACACTATGGAGTTGATTAAAAAAAGCATGAAGGATAAAGTAGCTGTACGCTGGGGAATCCTTCTTTTAGTAGCATTTGTTCAGGCGGCGAATTATTATTTTTATGATACCATCTCGCCCTTAAAAAGAACCCTCGAAGAAAGTTTTGGGTTTACCTCTTCCGATTTTGGATTGTTCGTAGCAATGTACTCATTGCCCAATACTATTTTATTAATGGCCATATTCGGTGGTATCATACTAGACAAATTTGGAATACGAAGAACAGGATTAACCTTTGTGGGATTGATGACTGTGGGGGGGATAGTAACCGCCTATGGAGCAAGCACATTTTATACAAATGGAGGCCCTTTTTATAGCTTAATGTCATCATTTCTACCCAGCTATTCGCCTGAACTAAAAATGATGCTTTTAGGTCGATTCATATTTGGCTTAGGTGCTGAAACCAGTATTGTAGTCATCAGCAAAACCATCGTTAAATGGTTCAAAGGAAAAGAATTAGCATTGGCTTTTGGAACAAAAATTGGGATCGCTCGTTTGGGTTCCTCAGCTTGTTTATTTTTTACGGTCGACATTGCTAACAATTCGTCCCATTGGACTCTGGCCATATGGTTTGCAGCACTCTTATTATGTATTGCAATGCTTGCATTCTTCTTTTACACTTTCTTTGATCGAAAATTAGATAAGCAAATAGCTACCGAAAGTTCTAAAACTGCAAATGAATTTAAGATGCAAGATTTAAAAGATCTTTTATCCAATAGATCATTCATTTATGTGACTCTTTTATGTTTAACATTCTACTCGGCGGTATTCCCATTTCAATCATTTTCAGCAGATTTCTTCTTAAATAAATATGGGAGTGTTGATCAAGTTTTAAGTGGAAGAATTGCGTCCATACTCGCTTTCGGAACCTTTGCATTTACACCCTTGATTGGCATTATCGTTGATCGTTTTGGGAAAAGTGCCAGCTTAATGATATTTGGATCACTTATGATTGTTGTGATTTATTTAGTATTTGCCTTTACAATGGTTCATCCATCCATTCCTATGTTATTTTTAGGTGTTGCATTTTCCTTAATTCCTGCAGCAATGTGGCCTTCAGTGGCAAAAATTGTGGAGGAACGAAAAATAGGGACTGCTTATGGAGCCATGTTTACGATACAAAATATTGGATTAATGTTGATTCCATTATTGATTGGCGTTTTATTGGATAAGACAAATCCCTCCTATACTGCTGAACAAATTGCTGCCGGGGCGACATTAAATTACACTTGGCCTATCGTTATGCTAGCATCACTCGGAATCTTAGGAGTCATATTCGCTATTTTATTAAAACGTGAAGACAAAATTTCGGGTTATGGACTTGAACTCCCTTCACGAATGAAAGCAAAAAACACTAAATAAATGAGAACAATATTTTATATAATATTCTTATCCTTAATGGCAGTTTCTTGCACAGAAGCTCCCAAAAAAAATAAAATTTTAAAGCCAAAAAATATCATTTTAATGATAGGTGATGGAATGGGCACAACTCAATTGTATTCAGCTTATGTTGCCAATAAAGGATTTGCAAACTATGAAAGATGCAAACACACAGGTTTTTCAAAAACATATTCATCTGATAATTTAGTTACCGACTCAGGTGCAGGGGGAACTGCTCTCGCTTGTGGTAAAAAAACAAATAATAAGTTTATTGGAATGACCCCAGATTCCATCCCAATAAACTCTATTCTTCATTATGCTGAGATGAATAACAAATCTACTGGAATGGTAGCTACTGCTTCAATTACTCACGCTACACCAGCTTCATTTATCGCTCATGAACCTATGCGTTATAATTATGAAGAAATTTCTGCAGATTTTCTGGATACAGATATTGATGTGTTTATTGGTGGCGGTTTGCTTAACTTCACAGAAAGACAAGATAAACGAAATCTACTTGATAGTTTAAGGGCTAAGGATTATGAAATTGCATTAAATCTAAATGAAGTAATGCAGTTCGATGGCCAGAAATTAGCTGGATTAATTTATGATGAGCATCCACCTTATTTTG
>JBFFMB010000183.1:0-4438 GCA_041554455.1 Bacteroidales bacterium | reverse complement strand
CCGGCTTGTGTTTCTGCATTAACAGGAGAATAATTATGAAATTCCATAGAGTAGTTAGCTCTTCCTGAAGAAATATTTCTCATCGCAGTGGCATAGCCAAACATTTCCATCAAAGGTACAAAGCCGTTTAGTTTTTGCGATACTTTGCGATGACGACGCATGGATTCAATTTTCCCTCTTCTCTTATTCAAATCGCCAACAACATTTCCGATATAATCATCGGGAGTGTTTATCTCAATTTTCATCATTGGCTCTAATAAAACGGGTTTGCCTTTAAGGAATCCATTTTTGAATCCTATAGAAGCACATGTTTGGAACGCAAAGTCAGATGAATCCACAGCATGGAAACCACCATCTGTAAGTACAACTTTTACATTTTCAATGGGATATCCAGCTAGAACTCCAGTTTCTAATGTTTTCTTGATACCTTTATTAACAGAAGGGATATACTCACTTGGAATTGCCCCACCTTTTATCAAACTAACAAATTCATATTCGCTTTCAGGATTAGGTTCAATACGCATGACGACATGCGCATATTGTCCTTTACCACCTGATTGTTTACTGTGTTTGTAATTAGATTCGACAGCTTCAGTTATTGTTTCACGATAAGCAACACTTGGTGCACCAACGACAACGTCAACATTAAATTCATCTTTTAAACGGTCGATAATAATTTCCAAATGCAATTCACCCATACCAGCAACAATGGTTTCTTCAGTTTCTTCGTCGTAACGAATTTTAAATGAAGGGTCTTCATTCGCTAATTTTGCTAAGCCTTCACCTAATTTGCTTTGATCTCTACGTTTTTCAGGACTTATTTTTAATTCGATAACTGATGGTGGAATATGTATGTTTTCTAAATACAATGGATTTTTTGGATCACAAAGTGTATCTCCAGTTTTAGTAAGTTTCATTCCTACTAAAGCAACAATATCACCGGGACCTGCATATTGGATTTCTTCTCTGTCTTTAGCACGTATTCTGAATATTCTTCCAATACGTTCCATTTTACCTTTGGTGGAATTATAAATTTGCATTCCATTTTTTAGTTCACCAGAAAATATTCGAATAAATGTTTGCTGACCTACAAATGGGTCGTTGATAAGTTTAAATGCCAAAGCTGAGAATGGATCTTTCGGAGAAGGTGTTCTCGTTTGTGTTTTTTCTACATCATCAACATCAATTCCTATTGTTGCTCCAACATCAATAGGAGAAGGTAAATAATCAACAACAGCATCCAATAATAATTGTACGCCTTTATTTTTGTAAGCAGCACCTGTAAATACAGGAGTGATTAATAATTTTAGGGTAGCATTACGAGCAGCTTTTTTAAGTAATTCAGAAGAAACTTCCTTGTCTTCAAAAAATAACTCCATGATTTCGTCATCAAAGTCAGCAATTTTTTCAATTAAATAGTTTCTGGCTTCTAATGCTTTTGCTTTATATTCTTCTGGTACTTCAATTTCTCCACGTGTGAAACCTTCAAAAGTGAATGCTTTCATCGTAATTATATCGATCACACCTAAAAAATTCTCTTCAGCACCCATAGGCAGTTGAAAAGGAACAGCGTTCGCATCCAAGTATTGATTCATTTGAGAAACTACTTCATTGAAATCTGAACCTGTTCTGTCCATTTTGTTAATAAAAGCGATACGAGGCACTCTGTAACGGTCAGCTTGGTTCCAAACTGTTTCACTTTGAGGTTCAACACCACCAACAGCACAAAACAAAGCGACCATTCCATCAATAACCCTTAATGAACGTTCCACTTCAATGGTGAAATCAACGTGGCCAGGAGTGTCAATAATATTGATTTGTGAGTCATTCCAGTTAGCTGAAATGGCTGCCGAAGCAATGGTAATTCCGCGTTCTTGTTCTTGTTTCATGAAATCCATGGTAGCTGCACCATCATGAACTTCACCCATTTTGCGATTTGCTCCAGTGAAATAAAGAATTCTTTCGGTCATTGTTGTTTTACCTGCGTCAATGTGAGCAGCAATTCCGATGTTTCTTAGTTTGTTTAATGTCATTAGTTCTAATTGAGTAGTATATAATTAATAATTTTTACTAATAAAGGTAATACTAACTATAAAAAAATACAATAATATTAACTAAATTAGATGTTTCCTAAGCGCTTCATTTACAATAAAATAAAATCAATTTTGTAGGCGCTCCAAAAACAGCGGCAAAATTACAAAATTAACAAACACAAATTACATCCTTATTGCAAATTATGGTAAAATGTATTTACTTATCTGATTTATTTAATATTAACAATATTAAATTTCGATTTATTTGGATAATTGTTAATTTTGCGCCCTTACTAAAATTTTTATAAAATGAGAAGAGTAAATCTATTGATGTATTTGGTTGTTGTTTTGTTAGCTGCATGCTCAACAACACAGCAGATAACAGAAAAAACTGTGACAGGGGAAAATTATTTGGCTATGGGTCAATATGAAGAAGCACTCAACTATTTTGAAAATAATATTCGTGAAACTGAATTAAAAGAAAAAGCGGTTAGTGGCGATATTTATAGAAAAGCGGGCATAGCGGCTTATAAACTTGATAATAAAAGTAAAGCTCAAACATATTTTGAGAGAGCTGCAAATTTAAACTCTACTTCTGGAGAAATGTTATTAATGCAAGCAGATTGTTATAGAAATATTGATAATTTATCGAAAGAGATTATTACACTTGAACGTTTTTTGGAGCTTTATTCTTCAAATAAGGATGTTGATAAAGTCAAATTGCGTTTGTTTGAAACTTGTTTAGAAAGCGAAAATTGGGATCAGGCTGAAATATTGTGGTCTTCGTTTGGTGCGAATGCTAAAACAAACAAAAAGCTGATGGATGTGTATTTAAAAGTAAATATTGCACTTAAAAATGATGAAAAAGCTAATTTGTTGGCAGCTGAACTTTTAAAATTAGATGCAAACAACGTCACCGCTCTTGAGCGAATTGCTGAAAATTATTTTTGGAAAGCTGAAAATCGTTATCAAGTTGAAACAAAAGCCTATGATAAGAAAAAAACGCGAAGTCAATATGCCAAACTATTAAAAGCATTAGATGTTGTAACTCTTGATTTCAAGAAGTCATTGACCTATTATAAAAAATTATATACCATCAATGCTGATAAAAAATATGCTCGTTTTTTGGGGAATATT
This sequence comes from Bacteroidales bacterium, assembly GCA_041554455.1. Taxonomy (GTDB): domain Bacteria; phylum Bacteroidota; class Bacteroidia; order Bacteroidales. The sequence continues at coordinate 1,268 of JBFFMB010000183.1, read as the reverse complement.
TATGCACGCTTAGATGACAAAGAAAAATCAACTTACTATAAAAATCGAGCTAGATAATTAAATCGTTTAATGGATTAATTCTGTAGTTTTGAAATTGAATTTGAAAATGCAGAATGACTAGCTTAAATCCTTCAAAATCATCAAGTATCAAATATACATTGTATGCAAGTTATCTTGCAGCAATTATTGTTTTGATGGATCTTACTTCCATAAATATAGCTTTACCTACCGTTAGTAGATATTTTGGATTAACAATGGAGCAAGTAAGTTGGCTTCTCATGATTTCGATGTTGAGTGCCAGTAGTTTTGCTCTTATTGCTGGGAAAATAATTGAGGTTTGGGGAGCTAAAAGGGTTTTGATAATTGGATTTTTCATTTTCATGATTGGCACTCTTTCCTGCTTTTTTACTAGAAATTTTGAATTCTTACTATTCATTCGATTTTTTCAAGGGCTCGGGGAATCACTTTTGTATGTGGTTGGTCCGGCATTTATTCGTCAATCTGTTGCAAAAGACAAACAACAATCTTCTTATGGAATTTGGATGGCTTGTACGGGTATAGGAATTGCTTTGGGACCCGTTCTTGGTGGTTTTTTGATAAGTAATATGACTTGGTCATGGGTGTTCCTGATCAATCTTCCATTGAGTATTATTGGTTTATTTATTATGCTCAAGGTGAAATGGCCTCAAAAGTTAAGAGCTGAATTCCATAAAACAGATTTTTTGGGTGCTATTTATAGCTTTTTATTTTTAGCTTGCTTTATTTATGGTTTAAATATGATTAACCGTTTTGGTTATAGTTCCCCTTATATTCTTTTTGCAATAGCCGGATCCTTATTGTTTTTGTTTTTATTTATTAGAAGAGAAAAAGTTTTTTCAAATCCGATATTTGACTTGACATTGTTTTCTAACCGAAATTTTAGTTTGACTGCATTTGGTTTCTTTTTGTATTTCGTAGTGAATGTTGGATCTCGCTTTTTACGTCCTTTTTATTTTGAAAACGATCGGATGCTTAGTACTGAAACTTCTGGATTACTGATGATGGTTTCGCCTGTATTTATGATCTTAGTATCTCCTTTGGCACAAAAGTTAAGTGGAAAAATTACACCAAAATCTCTTTGTATACTGGGAAATTTATTATTGACAATGTCAATGTTTATGTTTGCCTTTTGGAATTCAGAAACACCCCTTTGGTCAATTATTTTAGCCATGACACTTTTGGGTGTAGGAATGGGCTTATATTATCCAACGAGTTCTTTTGTTGGAATG
>JBFFMB010000182.1:0-4475 GCA_041554455.1 Bacteroidales bacterium | reverse complement strand
CTAACTGCTGATGAAGGTTACGGACATGTTAATAAAGATGCTATTGTGCCGTTGGACAAAAACATTTTCGAAGTTGACGGTGTTATGGATGAAGAAATGATAAAAGTTGGAAATATTGTTCCTATGCAAAATGATCAAGGCCAGCCTTTAAACGGGAGTGTTATTGAAATTACAGAAGATAAGGTTGTTATGGATTTTAATCATCCATTGGCTGGGCAGGATCTTCATTTCTCTGGTGAAATATTAGAGGTTAGAGATGCTAGCGAAGAAGAGCTGACTCATGGTCATGCTCATGGACCTGATACACATCATTAATCAGCGAGATAATAGAAAAACTACAGGCCGTTTTTGAATTGGAGGGTTTTGTTTTTTCCATTCAAAAACGGTTTTTGTTTTTATATATTCATTCTCCAATGTTAAATCGCAAGCAATACAGACTTTTGTGTTAGCGTCGCATACTTTTGTGATCGTTTCAAAAATAGCTTGATTCCGATAAGGCGTTTCTATAAAAATTTGTGTTTGGTTTTCTTGAATGCAGCTTTTTTCTAACTCCTTGAGTTTTTTAATTTTTTCGTTTTCTCTGATTGGTAAATAGCCATGAAAACAAAATTGTTGTCCATTAAAACCTGAAGCTGCTAAAGCCAAAAATATGGAGGATGGGCCGATAAGAGGGATAACCCTTATGTTCTCTTGATGTGCACGTTGAACAATGATGTTTCCGGGATCAGCAATGCATGGCATTCCTGCATCAGATAACAAGCCTAGATCCTTTCCTTTAAAAATAGTTTCGAGGTATTCATACGTATTTTTTTCTTCAGTATGTTCGTTTAAAGTATGGAATTGGACATCGTCAAAATTACCCGGATATTTGAGGCTTTTTAAAAAGCGTCGAGCAGATCGGAGATCCTCAATGATAAATGATTTTAATGATAATATAATTTTTTTGTTCAGTTCGGGAAAAATGGATGTATAATCTGATTCGCCTAGCTTGGTTGGAATCAGATATAATTTCCCTTTTGTAGTTAGCTCTTTCATTTTATCCAAGGTAATTTAGCAAGATCTAGATTTCCTCCAGAAATAATAATGCCAATTTTTTGTTCCTTAATATCAATTTTATTTTCTAATAAAGCAGCCAGAGGTAAGGCGGATGAAGGCTCTATAATTATTTTCATTCGTTCCCAGATCAATTTCATTGCTTCAATAATGCTTTTTTCGTTGGCTGTAATAATTTGATCCACGTATTTAAGAATAATGGGGTAGGTAAGGGTTCCCAATGAGGTTAACAAACCATCAGCAATGGTTTTTGGGTTGTTGCTGGGGATGAATTTCCCTTCGTAAAATGATCGAAATGCGTCATTTGCCATTTCCGGTTCAGCTGCAATAACCTTCGTTTTTGGTGAAAAATATCTGGTAGCTAATGCGGTTCCACTTAAAAGTCCACCCCCACCAACTGGAGCAATGATTTTGTGTAAGTCAGAAATGTCTTCAAAAAGTTCCATTGCAGCAGTTGCTTGTCCGCAGATTATTCGGTAATCATTATAAGGGTGTATCTCATTCGCCCCTGTTTTCAAAACTATTTTTTTTAGGGTGCTTTCTCTCGCTTCAAGTGTTGGTTCGCAAAATGTAATTTCACCACCATATTGTTTTACAGCAGCTACTTTTACCTCTGGAGCATTTTTGGGCATCACAATATATGCTTTGATGTTGAATAATTTTGCTGCTCGAGCTAAGGCCTGTGCGTGGTTGCCCGATGAATGAGTGCAAACACCATTTTTTAGTTGATCATCTGTTAGTGATAAAGTTGCATTAACAGCTCCCCTTGATTTGAAAGCGCCAACTTTCTGAAAATTTTCACACTTAAAAAATAATTCACATCCAAAGGCTTGATTAATTAAGTCGGATGTTAATATTGGAGTTCGATGAATGTATTTTTTAATTCTAGAAGATGCTGTAATGATATCTTCTTTTCTTGGTAATTGCGTAGTGTCTAAGCTCAATTTTCGTAGTATTTTATTCCAACATATCTGCAATTTTACTGCAGGCTTCGTCAAGTAAATTGTAAATGTTTTCAAATCCCGATTCGGCCCCATAATAAGGGTCTGGCACCGCGATATTTCTGCCATCAATCGCACTTAAAAGGTATTTAACCTTTTCCATATCTTTTTCGGTGCGAGAAAAATATTGAACATCGCGATAGTTTGAGTTATCCATGACATAAATTACATCAAAATTATCAAAGTCTTCAGTAGAAAATAAGCGACATCGGTTTTCTGAAATATCTATTCCATGTTCCTTCGCAATTTTTAATGCACGTGGGTCAGGAGGCTCGTTAATGTGATATGATTCAAATCCTGCAGACTCAATAGTAATTTGACTGTTTTTCCCTTCGAGTTTTGATTTTAAAATACCTTCTGCGAGAGGAGATCTGCAGATATTCCCAAGACAAACAAATAAAATGTTCATACTTCCTAAATTTTGATAATACTATGGAATACAACTAATCTACAAAATTCTATTCCCTAATGAATAAAGTTAAGTATAAATGCCAAAAATTCCAAGTAGAGAGCAAGCTTTAAATCTTGATTTTTTTATCTAGATCTTCCACATAAGTCCTGAATTGCTTATCTGTTTCAACCAAATTATTAATGGTTCGGCAAGCATGCAAAACGGTTGCGTGGTCTTTGTTTCCACAATGTAATCCAATTGTAGCTAAAGAAGATTTTGTATGTTTTTTCGAGAAATACATCGCAAGCTGACGTGCCTGAACAATTTCTCTTTTACGAGTTTTTGAATTGATAATATCAACAGGTAAGTTGAAATAATCACAGACAACTTTTTGAATATAATCGATGGAAATTTCTCGTGTTGTACTTTTTACAAATTTGTCAATCATATTTCTAGCCAAATCAAGCGTAATGGCTTTTCTGTTTAAAGATGATTGTGCCATGATAGATATTAATGCCCCTTCCAATTCACGAACATTATTTGTGATGCTATAGGCCAAATATTCAAGAACTTCGTAAGGAATTTCAATACCATCACTATAAATTCGTTTTTGAAGAATAGCGATTCGTGTTTCTAAATCGGGCATTTGTAAATCGGCTGCCAATCCCCATTTGAATCTAGATAGAAGTCTAGGTTCCATCCCTTTCATTTCTACAGGTGGTTTGTCAGAAGCAATAATGATTTGCTTCCCTTTTTGGTGTAAGAAGTTGAATATGTGGAAAAATACATCTTGTGTTTTTTCTTTTCCCGCAAGAAATTGAATATCATCAACAATAAGTACATCAATCATTTGGTAGAAATGAACGAAATCATTTTGATTATTGTTTCTTACCGATTCAATGTATTGAACAGTAAATTGTTCAATCGTAACATATAAGACCGTTTTATTGGGAAAGTTTTGTTTTACTTGTAGTCCAATGGCGTGTGCTAAGTGGGTTTTTCCTAAACCAACATTACTGTATATATATAATGGATTGAATGAAGTTTTTCCAGGATTTTCAGCAACAGCATAACCTGCTGAACGAGCCAGTCGGTTGCAATCACCTTCAACAAAATTGTCAAACGAGTATGTATCGACTAGTTGTGACTGAACTTTAATTTTCTTTAAGCCGGGTATAATAAATGGATTGGGAATATCACGCGATTTCCCCTTGTTGAGATCAATTGGCATGTTTACCATGGGGTTTATAGTGTCTTTTTTATTTGAGGTAGGCACTTTAATTGAATAAGGTGTTTTAGTATTCAATGAGTTGTCCATAATAATGCTGTATTCTAATCTACCCTCTACACCGAGTTCTTTTTTTATCGTTTTTTTTAATAGACTGATATAATGTTCCTCAAGCCATTCATAAAAGAATTGACTCGGTACTTGGATTGTCAATACGTTATTGTCAATCTTAAGAGGAATAATCGGTTCAAACCAAGTTTTGAAGCTTTGATAATGAATGTTGTCTTTAATTATTTGGAGACAATTATCCCATACTTCAACGTGATTTATTTTCATTAGTAATTTAGTTAAAGCTTATTTTATATGATTAATTATAATTTAGTCTTGTGTTGAGTCACAGTAAAATTTCAGGCTGTAAGTTGAAATTCACCTACTTGGGAAACCGTAATTTTAATTAACAAATATGTGATTAAAAAGTGTAAAAAAAAATAAAAATTGACTTGATTTTCATCTTTTATTTTCGTATCTATGAGAATAGAAAACGGTATTTAAATACTTATTTGTATATCCTCTGAAAATCAATAATTACTCAGTTTTTAAATAAATAATTTTTACTTTCCTTAAATTAACAAACTTTTCATAAACATAATTTGCATCATTTTTTCTGATCAGAAATTTTAGTTTACATTCCATTTCAAATTTTTGTTCAAAGGGAGTCAATGAATGGTCTTTAAGGATTTTCATTACATCATTCATGTCAGGGTACTGAAAATGAACTTCATAGACTTCATTGATGGTTTTT
>JBFFMB010000181.1:0-4495 GCA_041554455.1 Bacteroidales bacterium | reverse complement strand
TAATCGTCTAAAAAGCATTGCTTCACATTATATAAATCAAAAATCAAATTCTATGAAAACAATCAAATTATTATTACCCCTGTTCCTCCTAGCAATATTTTTCATGAGTGAGTCAACTTATGCTCAGGAAAGTACTAACAATATTGAAGTTGGATATAAAAGATCCGGTAGAATTGATGCGCAAGGATTTCAGCTAAACAAAGAAACAACCATCCAAATTGAAGGAACTGCAGGCTTATACGATAGAATGGGAAACGATCTTATTTTTTATGGTTGGATATTAGATGGAAAAACACGAAAAGTAGTTTGGAATTTATTGAAAGAAGACAATGATAAGTTTTTCAAATATCGTAACCCGGGGAAATTTTCTTTTGATAAAGAAATTACATTGCCTGCAGGAGATTACGAAGTTTATTATGCGGCCGGTATTGATTCAGATTATGATAATTATGATTTCAATTTTGGAGATCTTCTGGATTTGATATTTAACGGTGACTCAAGAGACGATGATTATGATAACAGAAGACGTTTTTCAGACTTATCAATGACTTTAAGCGCTGTTAATGGAAGTCTTATCACAAATGATTTGCATAAAAATGTAGATGCAATTACCAGCAATGCCATAGTTTCAGTTGTAAGAGCTGGGGATAATGAATATGTCAAAAAAAGCTTTACCCTTAAAAGTGATATTGAATTAAATATTCGTGGAATTGGAGAGCAACAAGACAGAGAACAATTTGACTTTGCTTGGCTAGTTAATGCAAAAACGTATGAAAAAGTATGGCCAAACGATGACACCCGATTCAGAAAAGCAGGTGGTGGCAGAAAAAACAAAATGGTTTCAGAGAAAATTAACTTAGAAAAAGGAGATTATACCTTGTATTATATTTCAGATGGCAGTCACTCATACGATAAATGGAATGTACTTCCTCCTTTTGATCCTCAATTTTGGGGTATTACAATTTGGGCTGATGAAAAAGATCAGAATAAAGTTAAAATCAACGACGATACGGATCATTTTGTTCTTAAGCTTAATAAAGCCAGAGACAATGACTATTTAAGCCAAGCTTTCAAAATCAAAAAAAATATGAAAATTCGTGTTTATAGTATTGGCGAACGTTCTGGAAGATATGACATGGCTGATTATGGTTGGATTATGAATATTGACACCCATGAAAAGGTTTGGGAATTTAATGAAAGAAATTCGGAATATGCTGGTGGAGCTGACAAAAACAGAATGATCAATGAAGAAATCAATCTCGAAGCAGGGAATTATATGGCCTATTATGTAACCGATGGTTCGCATTCATATCGCGATTGGAATGCAGGGCCTCCAATGATTCCTGAATTATGGGGCCTTAACATCCTAGCCATTGATGATAGCAAAAATTTCGAGTTGCTAGATTCATATACTAGTTCAGACAAAAATGTTCTTGCAGAAATTATTCGTGTAAGAGATCGTGAATATGAACACAAAAACTTCACCCTAGACAAAGAATCAAAAATTAGAATTTATGCCATTGGTGAAGGAGTTGATGGTGAGATGAGTGATCTTGGTTGGATTAAAAGTAAAGAAACTGGAAAAATAGTGTGGGAAATGACCTACAGAAATACAGATGCAGCAGGTGGTGCACGTAAAAATAAATTATTCGACGGAACCATTATTTTACCCGCTGGCGAGTACACCGTTTATTATGAATCAGATGGTTCTCACTCATATCGCGATTGGAATGCCGCTGCTCCATATGATCAAGAGCATTACGGAATTAGTGTTTATTTGATTAAATAATTTATACCGAAAATATAAAGGCCCGAAAATATATTTTCGGGCCTTTATATTAACTATCAGAATTAATATAACTTTCGAGAAATTAGCAAGACTAAAAACAAGTTTCAATCAAATCGTCATCCGCAAAATTAGGCAAAGTGACTTTTAATTTGGGTTCAGCTTCCATGGCACGTTTAATCGCAAACACAGCCCCATCATTCCGAGCCCAACTACGACGAGAAATGCCATTATTGACATCCCAATGCAACATCGAACGTAAACGACGATCCGCATCATCTGAGCCATCGAGCATCATTCCAAAACCGCCATTGATCACTTCGCCCCAGCCAACACCACCACCATTGTGGATGCTTACCCAAGTGGCACCGCGGAATGAATCGCCAATCACATTTTGAATAGCCATATCTGCGGTGAAGCGAGAGCCATCATAAATATTTGAAGTTTCACGGAAAGGAGAGTCGGTTCCTGAAACATCATGATGATCACGACCTAAAATGACAGGCGCAGATATTTTGCCTTCTTTGATTGCATTATTAAATGCGGCAGCAATTTTGGTACGGCCTTCACAATCGGCATATAAAATGCGTGCTTGTGATCCCACTACCAATTTATTTTCTTTCGCTTCACGAATCCAACGAATATTATCCTGCATCTGTTGAGCGATTTCAATAGGCGCAGTGGATGAAATTTCTTCTAAAACATCCATGGCTATTTTATCTGTTGTATCGAGATCTTCCGCTTTTGCAGATGAACAAACCCAACGGAATGGACCAAAACCGTAATCAAAACACATTGGTCCCATGATATCCTGCACATAAGAAGGATAAATAAAATCACCATTCTCTTTCAAGATATCTGCTCCTGCACGACTTGATTCCAACAAAAAGGCATTCCCATAATCAAAGAAATACATTCCATTAGCGGTTAATTTATTAATCGCAGTCACATGGCGACGTAAAGTTTCCTGTACTTTTTCTTTAAATAATTCAGGCTCTTTGGCCATCATTTCGTTGGATTCCTCCAAGCTCATACCCACCGGATAATAACCCCCGGCCCATGGATTATGCAATGATGTTTGATCAGAACCAATTTCAATCTCCAGATTATCTTCTACAAAACGTTCCCAGAGATCAACAATATTTCCTTGATATGCTAATGAAACAGCTTCTTTGTTTTCTTTCGCTTGGCGAATTCTTTTCACCAACAATCCTAAATCCGTATACACCTCGTCAACCCATCCTTGTGAATGACGTGTATGAACTGCTTTCGGATTGATTTCAGCAATGACTCCAATGGCTCCAGCAATAACTGCGGCCTTTGGCTGAGCACCCGACATTCCACCCAGTCCGGAAGTCACAAATACTTTTCCTGCGAGCCCTTCATTGTCTTTTTCAATTTTACGACCCGCATTTAACACGGTGATAGTCGTTCCGTGAACAATCCCTTGAGGACCAATATACATGAACGATCCGGCGGTCATTTGTCCATATTGCGAAACACCCAAAGCATTAAACTTTTCCCAATCATCCTGTTTTGAGTAATTGGGGATTACCATACCATTAGTAACCACAACACGAGGAGCATCTTTATGCGAAGGATACAATCCCATCGGGTGACCTGAATACATCGCTAGGGTTTGTTCATCAGTCATTTCTGATAAATACTTCATGGTTAAAAGGTATTGTGCCCAGTTTTGGAACACAGCACCATTCCCTCCATAGGTGATAAGTTCATGCGGATGTTGAGCAACGGCAGGATCTAAATTATTTTGCAACATGACCATAATACCAGCAGCCTGAAGTGATTTGCAAGGATAGTCAGCAATATCACGAGCATACATTTCATATTGAGGACGAAAACGGTACATATAAATACGACCATATTTTTTCAATTCGTCAGCAAACTCAGGGGCTAATACAGCATGATGTTTTGGATCAAAATAACGAAGGGCATTGCGTAATGCCAATTGCTTTTCTTCTTTATTTAAGATATCCTTGCGAACAGGAGCATGATTCGCATTTACATCATAGGCTTGTGGTTCAGGAAGAATATCAGGAATTCCTTGTTTAATTAAATTTTTAAAATCATTCACGGTCATTGTCTTTTCATTTTAAAATCATCACAAAATTACAATAATGCGCTTGAATCTCCACTGATAATTGGAAGATTATTTTTAAAAATGAAATAATGATTTAGTATTTTTCGTCAGTGCCTTTCAATACATTGGAGAGAAATTCTCTTGCGCGGAAAAGTTGAGCCTTAATAGTACCCAATGGGAGGTCTAATTCTTTTGCGATCTCATCATAAGAAAGTTCTTTGAAATAACGCATTTCAATCAAGTTTTTATAGTGTGGTTTGAGTTTATCTACTACTCCACGCATCATTTTAATTTTTTGTTTCTTGATAATTCTCTCTTCAGGATCTAGTGTTTGAGAGGGAATCGTATTTGCCAGTTCTTGGCCTTGTTCGCCCCCAAAGGATTCATTCAGCGAAAACGTATGTTTCTTTTTTCGACGAATGAAGTCGATGCAATTATTGGAAGCTATTTTGAATAACCAAGTACTGAAAGCATAATCAGGAGTATATTGATGAAGGAATTTAAAGGCTTTTCCAAAAGCTTCAATGGTCAAGTCATCAGCATCTTGTGGATTATTTGTCATCTTAAGCATCATAAAATAAAGGGAGTCACGATAATGCTTTAACAGT
>JBFFMB010000180.1:0-4541 GCA_041554455.1 Bacteroidales bacterium | reverse complement strand
TGCCAAAAGAAAAAGTGCCATAAGTAGCAAGCATTTTTTCAAGGAATTGCCCGGTGTCTTTTTGTCCGTCGTTTCCTGTTGTTAATGCACTTAAGCTATACTTCCCTAATAAGGGATAAATATGACACCATGTAAAAAGGCGGTCAAAAAAGGCTTTCATTTGAGCCGTAACCTGGTTTGTGTACACCGGAGATCCTAAGATTAACATGTCACACTCGATCATTTTTTCCTTGATTTCTTCAAGCTCATCTTTTATAGGGCATGGTCTTTCATAAGTACAGTTCCAACATCCTCTGCATGCTTCTACTTTTTTGCGACCCAACGAAATTAGTTCATGTTCTAATCTAAGACCAGCATTTTCAACTTCTTCAACAAAGTCTTCGATTAATGCTCGTGTATTTGATTTTCCATCATGTGGACTGCCTAAGATCGTTAATATTTTAAATGGGGTTTTCATGATTTTTACATTTTTGATTTCATTTCAGTAAAATAATCTGATAATTTTTGCTTCCCGTATTTTGGGGCCACCATATCCATGGCTAATACGGTGAAGAAAAATTCTATCGGGCCATAGGTTTTTGAAGAGGTAAAGCTTCGTGCAAACCATAGTATCATTTTGCGCATCCACTCGGGCATATAGGCAATCTTAATCTTTTTATTCAATGTCTTGAAAGCCAGCTCTACTATTTCTTTGTGAGTAAACATTTCAGGGCCCCCAACTTCAATGCTTTTTTCGTTGGATTGAATGGCATCAATACAAATTTCTGCCAGATCTTTGCCATGGATAGGATTCATTTTAAAACGTCCATCACCAAAAAGTTCGGCTTTGCCTTTCTTTGCCATTTTTAAGAACTCGGTCATATCTGAGAAAAACCCATTGGGTCGAACAATGCAATAGTCAATACCACTATTTTTGAGTTCTTTTACAAACTTTTCTTTGGCAGCACACATCTTAAGATGTCTTAATTTATCGGCATTTAAAGCCGAGACATAGATAAATTTCTTTACACCAGCCTTTATGGCTGCATCCAATAGGTTTTTATTTCCCTGATAATCGACATCCATATAGGTAAAACCCTCTTTTTGTTTAGTAATGCCAACAGTACTAATAACTACTTCGACACCATCCATAATTCCATTCAAGCTATCTGCTTTGGTTATTTCAGCAATAAAGGTTTCCAATTTTTCTAAATGGGCAGGGACTTTAGCTGTATCTCTTACTAATATTGTTGCAGGATATTGCTGTGTCCGCAATTCGTTTGCAATATGCGTTCCCAAATATCCTGTGGCACCTGCTAATACTATTCTTGGCTTTTTCATGAGTTATTTGTTTTTATTCAATTATATGAGCGTATTAATTTCATTCCATTTACTGTGATTAATCAGACCGTATTCACTTAATGCAGCTTTAATTCGTTGTCCTAATTCCATGCTTTGTTTCTCACTCGTTCCACTTGCATTCATAATGATTATTAGATAATCGGAATTTAAGTTTGATTTCTGGTACAGATTAATGGTCATTCCAGCGCTTTCCATTTTAACATCGTTCATTAGCTGTTCAATTTTTTTTTCGAGGACTTCATTCAGATTCCCGGCTAATCTTATTTCAAGAATTTCTATCATGGGTATTGTTTTTTTATAATGATTGCGAATCATATGCCATGAATTATATTTGCCTTATTGCCAGCTGTATAGCCAACGGATGCAAACTCCGTTTCGTCAAATACGGCAATATTAATTGCCATATCAGGCAATATTGTTTATATTCACAATGTATTTATGATCGGAAAAATGGATAAAAACGAATTTTTCAGAGAAGCTACCATAAGAATATGCGGAAACTTGGAGATTGAGCAGGCTCTTCATTCGACCCTAAAATTCATCCGTGGATTCATTCCAATAGACATTATGCTTTTGGAATATTTTGATTCGGGAAAAAAAGTCATGCGAACGGTGGCCAAAGCCACGATTGAATCGGGCCAAAAAATTGATTTAGTGACCCATATTTCGGAAAAAGCGCAGAAAGATGCTGCAGAAAAATACGACAAGAAAAAATTAAAGCATTTATATTACAAGGAACCGAAAAATGACCTGCTTGCAAAGGAGTTGTTGGATTTTCATAATATATCAGCGGATTCACTGTTGGTGCTGGTACTTGAGTCAGGAAAGGAGCGCATAGGGAATGTTGTCATGATATTAAAAGGGAATATTAAACTAAATAAACAACAGATTGACTATTTAACTTTATTGAATGAACCGTTTACTGTAGCACTTGCAAACCATAAAAAACACCGGGAGGTGATTCGTTTAAAAGAACTCTTGACCGATGACAATAAATACTTACACCAACAATTAAGGCAAATTTCCGGGGATGAAATAATTGGTTCCAATTAGGGATTGAAGGATGTAATGGAGAAAGTCAGCCAGGTTGCAAATTTGGATAGTCCTGTTCTTTTATTAGGTGAAACAGGCGTTGGAAAAGATGTTATTGCCAATGCGATCCACTATTCCTCTGCACGAAACAACAAGCCGTTTATTACGGTAAATTGTGGAGCCATACCCGAATCCTTGATTGATAGTGAATTATTTGGTCATGAAAAAGGAGCGTTTACCGGGGCCATATCGCAAAAAAGAGGCCGTTTTGAGCGTGCAGATCAAGGAAGCATTTTTTTAGATGAAATTGGGGAGCTTCCATTGCAGGCGCAGGTAAGATTATTGCGTGTATTACAAAATAAAGAATTTGAACGGGTTGGTGGGACAGAAACCATTAAGCCGGATACGCGGATTATTGCTGCGACTAACAAAAACCTCGAACAAATGGTGGCAGGGCAAAAATTCAGGGAAGATTTATGGTTTCGACTGAATGTTTTCCCCATTTATATACCCCCGCTCAGGGCTCGCAGAGAAGACATCCTTGAATTGGCTCAGTACTTTATTGAATTAAAAACAGTAGAATTAAAACTCTCCGATTGTCCAGAGCTTTCTGAAAAAGCCAAAGATTTGCTTACCTCATATCATTGGCCGGGAAATGTGAGGGAACTACAAAATGTTGTCGAAAGGGAGTTGATTATACATCCTTCCGGACCTTTGGAGTTTAAGCAATTTAATACTCAAAAATATAGTTCTGAAACACTGTCTGACAAAAGCGAGCTTTGTATCGATGAAACTTCTTCTGATTTAGACTCCATTATTTCAAACCATATTGAAAAAATCCTTCGACAAACACAAGGAAGAATACATGGCAAAGGCGGGGCTGCTGAACGTTTAGGTTTAAACCCTAGCACCTTGAGAAACAGAATGAATAAACTGGGAATTAAGTATAGAAAAAATGAAATGTATAAATAAATCATTTATGTATACATGCGTTCAATTTGTGATTGTTAAAGCTATTATTTAAAAGACAGTACCTATGGTGCGTGGCGCCTGCCCGACTGCGAAGCGGGCGGGCTTTCCTGTCCCCCGAGGGACAGTGCACAACACGAAAACCGTGATGTTTATTGACTGACCTAAGCACCATGCACTATGAGCTTTCCTAAGTTAGCAAAATATTATTTTTAATAAATAAACAGGAAAGAACGAAGGAGTGGAATATCTTGATATAACAAAACCCCCTCACCAAAAGGTAAGGGGGTTTATTTTTTTGACTTCGGCTTCGCTCAGTCGCGTTTATTTGAACTCGTTTTATAAACTTGCTAAAGCTAAGTCGTAGTTGGGTTCTTCCGTCGTTTCAGCAACTTGTTCAGTATAGATCACTTTTCCTTCGGTATCCAATACCACAATAGATCTTGAGTGTAAACCGGCTAAAGGACCATCAACAATTTCTAAACCGTAGTCTTTACCAAATTTCCCTGTATTAAAATCGGATAACATAATCACGTTTTCAATGCCTTCGGCTCCACAAAATCTGCTTTGCGCAAAAGGTAAATCTCTTGAAATACACAAAACACTGGTGTTTGTTAGATTCGCTGCCTCTTTATTAAAATTGCGAACAGATGCCGCACAGGTGCCGGTATCTATACTTGGGAAAATATTTAAGACTAATTTTTTTCCTTTAAAGTCATTCAGTGTTTTAATCGATAAGTCTGTCGCTACTAATTTGAAATCTTTAGCGAGTTCTCCAATTGCGGGTAATTTACCACTGGTGTTAAATTCGTTACCTTTTAATGTAATTTTTGCCATAATAATTTTTTTTAATGTGTATAATGCTTTTTTATTTTTGATAGGCTCCGGAAGAATAGGTTAATTCATAGCTATGCGTATATATCTCGAATACAATCCCGAAAGGGTCTTCAACATAAACCATTTTGTAGGGCTTTTCGTTGGGGTAGTATTCTCGTATTGGCATGCGTTGTTTTCCACCATGTTCCACAATCTTTTGTGTCAAGGCCTCTATATTAGGATCTTGGACGCTAAAATGAAAGAGCCCGGTCGTAAAGGGTGAAAATGTTGGTTTTTTATGATCCATATTCGGAAATGAAAATAATTCAATTCCAATGCCATCCGAAGTAGACATATGTGCAATTTCAAAGGTTTCCCAGTCT
>JBFFMB010000179.1:0-4551 GCA_041554455.1 Bacteroidales bacterium | reverse complement strand
CGTGATCGCAAAGAAGATATTCATTTGCTATTTCGGAAATTCGCAGCTGATTTTGCCGAAAAATATCGCATGCCCAGTTTGCAATTAGATGAGGATGCCATTGCATTATTGACCAATTACCGTTGGAATGGTAATATTCGTCAGTTAAAAAATATGACTGAGCAATTGTCGATTATCGAAAAAGAGAAGAATATTGACGGATTCATTATGCAGAGATACCTTCCTCATAGTGGGTCAAGAGATTTGCCTGTTCTTTACAAAAAAGACAAGGGAGAAGAAAGCATCTCAGAAAGAGATATTTTATACAAAGTGCTTTTCGATATGAAAAAGGATGTCAATGACCTTAAAAAAGTGGTTATTGAAATTCTTCAAAATAGTGAGAATTCTGGGAAAACCCAGGACTCAAATTCTCGTTTGATCAAACAATTGTATCAGGATGTGAGTGATTCGGGTGTCGATCTAGATGAGATTAAGCTGCAGCAGCGCTCCGATAATGAATTTACAGATGAACCTATTCAACATTCGGAGGTATTAGAAGAATCCTTATCGATAGAGAAAAAAGAAATTGATCTTATACGAAGGGCATTGAGTAAACATAATGGGAAACGTAAAAATGCCGCTGAAGAATTAGGTATTTCTGAACGAACACTCTATCGGAAAATAAAAGAATATAATATTAATTAGATGATAAGAAAGCTTAAAATAGTTGTCATTATTGGATTTATTGCTTTGTTTGTTAGCGGATGTGGAGTATACTCTTTTACAGGTGCTTCGATTCCTGCAGAGGCCAAAACCGTTTCCATTTTATCCTTCGAGAATAATGCTAATTTGGTTGAGCCGACATTGAGTCAAACACTAACGGATCAGCTTCGCGATAAATTTGCTTCTCAGACTAGCTTGGATATAGTGGGGCGTGATGGAGATTTGCAATTGGAAGGCGAAATTGTAGACTATCGAACCGACCCCATTGCGATTCAAGGTGATCAAAAAAATGCCTTAAATAGGCTGACCATCAAGATCAAAGTTAGTTTTGTAAATCGTTTTGATGAAACCAAAAATTTTGAAACTGAATTTTCTAGATATGGCGATTATGCGAGTGATCAGGACTTAAATTCTTCCGAGGTTATTGGAATCATTGAACTTATAAATGAGGCTTTGGTTGAGGATATTTTTAATAAAGCAGTGGTAAACTGGTAAAAATGAGAAAAGAAGAATTCATAGCATATTTGAATACTCCCGAAACACTAAACGAGAAATCGATTGGGAGTTTAGAGCAATTAGCGAAAGATTTCCCCTATTGTTCTTCGATTGAAGTATTGCTTATTCTCAATTATTTCAAAGAAAAAAATATTCAATTTGAAGCCCGATTAAGTCGAACTGCTATTAAATCGGAGAGTCGAAATACCCTTCGAAAAAAACTGAATGCACTCAGCGAATCGATGGATAAGGTTCATTTACCCGATGAGTTTGTTGACAGAGTTAGCGACCAACAATCAACAATGATTGATAGTAGTCAACGAGCAAAAGAGGTAAAAGAAAACGAAAAAATCAGAGAGTTAAAAGCTCGTATCGAGCGTAAATTAGCTGAAATAGAGCGTGCAAAAAAAGCAGGCAAATATAAAAAGACACGATCTAAAACTGAGGTATCAACTATTGATACACTAAACAAAATCAATAAATCAAAATCAGAAATCGAACTCATTGATCAATTTATTGTAGCAGCTCCAAGCATTACACGCAATAGAGTTGAGTTTTTCGATCCTCTTGTTAAGGCCAAGGAAAGTATTACGGATAAAGAAAATATCGTTAGCGAAACACTGGCAAAAATATATTACGATCAGGGTTACAAGGATAAAGCATGCAAAATATATCAAAAATTAAGTTTGAAATTCCCAGAAAAAAGTGGTTACTTTGCAGCCCAAATTAAGAAAATCGAAAAGGAAAAATAATTAACCAAAAAATATTTAAACATGGGTACATATATTCTTATCTCCGTTCTAATTCTAATCACTTGTGTTTTATTGGTGTTAGTGGTATTAGTTCAAAATTCAAAAGGTGGTGGTTTAGCATCAAACTTTAGTGGTTCAAATCAATATATGGGTGTTCGTAAAACAGCTGATTTTTTGGAAAAAGCTACGTGGACTCTAGCAATTATTCTATTGTTTTTAAGTTTATTCTCAATTTTTGTAATTCCTAGAAGTACCAATACAGGCGATCAATTTGATACAGAATTAAGATAACAATTGGACAATTCACAACCACTTACTCCTCCAGCTGACTATCAAGCACCTCCTGCAAGAGATGACGAAAACTAAACAACGAATTTTTAAAATATTTAAAATGTCAGAATGTCATAACATTCTGACATTTTTTTTGTTTATACCCTTTGGCACAAAATGTGAGCAGAGGCTAATATCATTATAAAATATATAATCATAAAACATAAATTTTAAAAAAAATGGGAAAATTAAACATCAAACCATTAGCAGACCGTGTAATTATCGAGGCTGCTGCTGCTGAAGAAAAAACTGCAGGTGGAATCATTATTCCTGACACTGCAAAAGAGAAACCACAAAAAGGAATTGTTCTCGCAGTAGGACCTGGCACAAAAGACGAATCAATGACAGTGAAAGAAGGCGATCTTGTTCTTTATGGAAAATATGCTGGAACTGAAATTTCTGTTGACGGAAACAACTATTTGATCATGCGCGAATCAGACATTCTTGCAATCGTTTAATTTAAGTAGAACATTTAATTTAAAAAATATTTAAAAATGGCAAAAGATATAATTTTTGATATGAAAGCACGCGAAGCACTTAAAAATGGTGTTGATGCACTTTCAAACGCAGTAAAAGTAACCTTAGGTCCTAAAGGTCGTAATGTAATTATTGAAAAATCATTCGGTTCACCAGCTATTACTAAAGATGGTGTTACTGTTGCAAAAGAAATTGAATTGAGCGACCCAATCGAAAACATGGGTGCACAAATGGTAAAAGAAGTTGCTTCAAAAACCAACGATATTGCTGGTGATGGAACAACAACGGCTACTGTTTTAGCGCAAGCAATTGTTACAACAGGTCTTAAAAACGTAACAGCAGGTGCGAACCCAATGGATCTTAAACGTGGTATCGATAAAGCGGTTCAGGCAGTTATTAAATCGCTTAAAGCTCAAACCCAAGAAGTTGGTGATAGCATTGAAAAAACAGAGCAAGTAGCAACTATCTCTGCAAATAATGACAATAGCATTGGCAAACTAATTGCTGAAGCTATGGCTAAAGTGAAAAAAGAAGGTGTCATTACCATCGAAGAAGCCAAAGGAATGGAAACCTATGTTGACGTTGTTGAAGGTATGCAATTCGATAGAGGATATATTTCTCCTTACTTTGTGACTGATACTGAAAAAATGGAAGCTGTTTACGAAAGTCCTTACATCCTGATTTATGATAAAAAAATTAGTGTAATGAAAGACCTTCTTCCAATTTTAGAAAAAGCGGCTCAAAGTGGACGTGCTTTAGTTATCGTTGCTGAAGATATCGATGGTGAAGCCCTTGCAACACTTGTTGTAAACAAAATCAGAGGATCCTTAAAAGTAGCGGCTGTTAAAGCTCCTGGTTTTGGTGATCGCAGAAAAGAGATGTTGGAAGATATCGCTGTTCTAACTGGTGGTACTGTTATTTCAGAAGAAAAAGGATACAAACTAGAAGATGCTGACATCTCTATGTTAGGTGAGGCTGACAAAGTAGCTATCGACAAAGACAATACGACTATTGTTAATGGAAAAGGCGAAAAAGTCAATATCGAAGGAAGAGTGAATCAAATTAAAGCTCAAATTGAAACCACGACTTCTGATTATGATAAGGAAAAATTACAAGAACGTTTAGCTAAATTAGCTGGTGGTGTTGCGGTAATTTATGTTGGTGCAGCTTCTGAAGTTGAGATGAAAGTGAAAAAAGATCGTTTTGATGATGCTTTAAATGCTACACGTGCAGCAATTGAAGAAGGAATTGTTCCAGGTGGAGGTGTTGCTTTCATTCGTGCAATCGAATCATTAAATAATGTAAAAGTTGATAATGAAGACGAAGAAACAGGTGTCGCCATTATCAGAAGAGCACTTGAAGAACCCATGCGTCAAATTGTTGAAAATGCAGGTTTAGAAGGTTCAGTGATCGTTCAAAAAGTAAAAGAAGGGAAAGATGATTTTGGTTTCAATGCTCGCACCGAGGTTTATGAAAACCTTTATGCTGCTGGTGTTATTGATCCAACGAAAGTTACTCGTGTAGCTCTTGAAAATGCGGCTTCTATCGCAGGTATGTTACTAACGACCGAATGCGTTATAGTGGAGCATAAAGATGAAAATGCAGCTGGTCCTGCTATGCCTCCTATGGGCGGTGGAATGCCAGGCATGGGCGGAATGATGTAAAAATTAGGTTGAAATAAATATAAAGCCATTCACATTTGTGAGTGGCTTTTTTTTTATAATTTTTTAGGTAGAAGGATTATTTATTCAATTTGTGAAACTAATCTTAAACTATTTGTTTTAAGCGATTAATT
>JBFFMB010000178.1:0-4566 GCA_041554455.1 Bacteroidales bacterium | reverse complement strand
ACCATTCTTTGTGTATTTAAAAGCACTCATAAAATCTATGTGTTTTGGGATTTCACATTTTTCTAGATGCTCTTCTAGATCAACCCATAAATTATAAAGTAGATTTAAATTTGTTTTCCCATTTTCGATGAGGAGAATAATTTTCTCCCCTAATTTTTCATCAGGGATGGATGTTACTAAAATATTTTTATCAATAAATGAGGCGATTTTTTGTTCCAATTCTTCAGCTGAAATTTTAAGTCCTCCAGTATTGATCATGTTGTCCATTCTTCCGATAATTTCAAATTCCGTTTCTGAAAATACTGTCACGATATCATTGGTTTTAATTGGTTGATTTGAAATATAAGCTGCGTCAATTTGTAAACACTGATCAGCATCTTTTTTAATTTTTACCCCAGGCAAACATTGATAATGCTCGTTTGGATTTATTGTATTTAACTTTTTTAAAGCAATATGAGTAGCTGTTTCAGTCATTCCAAAGGTAGCGTAAACTTCGTTTGGGAAATCGATTATTCTTTGATGAAGTTTTGGGTCAATTCGACCTCCTCCAATAATCAATTGACGAATGTTTTCCAGTTTTTCTTTTTCAAAATTCAGCGAATTAACAACTTGCAAAGGGATCATCGCTGCAAAGTCAATTTTATGCTGAATGTTTTTCAGGGGATTGCCATCAGGTTCAACACAGATTAAATTCAACCCACTTATAAATGCCCGAACAATCATCATTTTCCCGGCAATAAATTCCGTGGAAAGGCAAAGTAAAGCACTCATATTTACGTTTAATTTCAGAAAATCAGCTGTTGCTTTGGCACTTTGCATCAAAACGTCTTTGGATAATTTGATGATCTTAGGCTTTCCGGTTGAGCCGGACGTTTTAACTTGTATAAAATCGTCTTCTGAAATCAATTCGAGTATGCATTCAAAAATATGTTTTTCCCATTCCTGAGTATTTTTTTGACTTAGCTGCTTTTGGCAATAAGTCAATAAAGCTTCACCTTCAAAGCTTACACCATTTATTTTTAGGGTTTGAAATTCTTTTCGATTCATAATCCCAAAGGTTTGAAATCCCAATCCTGATTAGTGGAGTATCTCAATTGACCTTTTTCAATGGTCAATGGAGAAGGGATATTATTTTTGAAAACTTGCCCGGTTCCTAAACCTTGAGGCATGGGATTATTTAAGGTATAGGTCCATTGTGCTATGGCATTTAATCCAATGTTTGATTCCAAAGCAGAAGTTACCCACCATCCAATATTTAATTCATCAGCCAAATTTATCCATTCTTCGCTTTGCGAAAACCCTCCAACTAAACTGGGTTTTAAAATAATATATTGTGGTTTAATTTGCTCTAAGAGTGCCTTCTTTTTTTCAATACCCAAAACGCCAATCAATTCTTCATCCAAAGCGATGGGAAGGGGAGTGCTTTCGCATAAGGAAGCCATCTCATCAAACTGTCCTGCTTTTATGGGTTGCTCTATGCTGTGTATTTCTAATTCAGACAAACGCTTCATCTTTTCCAAAGCCTCATCAGGATGAAAAGCCCCATTGGCATCCACTCTAATTTCAATGTCTTCTACAGAAAATACATCTCTTATCTCTCGTATAATTTTGAGTTCAGTCTCAAAATCAATGGCTCCAATTTTTAGTTTGATGCAATGAAAACCCAATCCAATTTTCTCTCGAATTTGTTGGCGCATAAAATCTGGCTCACCCATCCAAACCAACCCATTAATAGGAATCGATGCAACAGAAGTTGAAAAATCAGAAGGAAATAGCATTCGTTTTCCGCCATGATTAAGATCAAGTAAAGCCGTTTCAATCGCAAAATTAATAGCAGGAAATTCAAGCTGATCTTTTGGATCAAAGACGTTAATGTTTTTAGCAATGCTACGAATTCTTTCATCCAAATCTGGACAGTCATCAATACTCAATCCTTTAAGTATGCTGCATTCTCCAATACCAAAAATTTCGGGATGGTTTTGCTCAAATAGTTTAATAAACCACGAATCCTTCACCTTTAATACTCCTCGGGATGTGCCTCCTGGGATATTGAAATTTAATGGATATTTAACAATGTTAGCTTTGAGCATTTTTATACAATTAATCCTATTCCAAAGGTAATAGAAAACAATAAGGTATGAATGGCTTGTTTTTTTAGAAAGGGATCCAAGTCTGCTGGATTTTTAGTATTCAATATTTTAATTAAGTCCTTTAGAAATAATGGGAGTGTGATTAAAAATATGAATTGATACCATGAATGAAAGTTTAGAAGAACAAAAGTTAGAGTTAAACCTAAGGATAAGCAGATCAATATACCGTGATAGAATTTTGCTTTTTTTGTCCCTAATTTTACGACTAAAGTTATTTTTCCGCTTTTTTCATCATTGTCAATATCTCGCATATTATTGAGATTTAATACAGCCATACTCAACATTCCCACCGAAAAAGCAGGGAGTAAAATCTCCCATTTAAATTGGTGTGTATTCAAAAAATAAGTGCCAAGTACTCCAACCAGACCAAAAAATATCAATACAAATAAATCACCATATCCTTTATAACCATAGGGGTTTTTGCCAATCGTATAATTAATAGCTGCCGCAATTGCCAGAATCCCAAGACCAAAAAATATAAAAAAGTTAGTAAGGGGGATTCCTTCGGTCCCAAAATAAATCAATGCCGATCCACTAATCAAGGATAGTAAGACAAACAGATAAATGGCCACTTTCATTTTGAAAGTATTTATATTTCCGCTTTGCATACTGCGTTCGGGACCAACTCTGTTTTTATTATCAGTGCCCGCTTTATAATCGCCATAATCATTGGCAAGATTCGATAAAATCTGAAGTAAGGTCGTTGTGATAACTGCCAAAAGTGTAATTAGAAAACTAAAATTTTGATCGGACGCACTCAAAAATCCTCCTAAAATAATGCTTGATAAAGCTAAAGGAAGTGTACGCAATCTGAAAGCATGCATCCATGATTTAAAAACACTCATCTGTTTGAGTTTTTCTTATGGGTATTTTGGATATTTGTGAAAATCAGGATCTCTTTTTTCGAGGAATGCATTTTTGCCTTCCTGTGCTTCTTCTGTCAGATAATAAAGCAAGGTTGCATTTCCTGCTAATTCTTGAATTCCAGCTTGTCCGTCTAGTTCTGCATTTAAGCCCAGTTTGATCATGCGTAAAGCCATCGGGCTGTGCTTCATCATCATTTGTGCCCATTCTACACATGCATCTTCTAATTCTGAAAGAGGAACCACCTTATTCACTAAGCCCATTTCCTCTGCTTCTTTGGCACTGTATTGTTTGCAAAGGAACCAAATTTCGCGAGCCTTCTTTTGACCAACGATTCTAGCTAAATAGGAAGAACCAAAGCCGGCATCGAAGCTTCCAACTTTTGGCCCTGTTTGACCAAAAATGGCATTTTCTGAAGCAATGGAAAGATCACAAACAACATGTAAAACATGCCCCCCGCCGATGGCATAACCATTGACCATTGCAACAACTGGTTTGGGTAAGGAGCGAATTTGCTTTTGTACATCCAACACATTTAATCTAGGGATTCCATCTTCACCAATATAGCCCCCTTTGCCTTTTACATTTTGATCGCCACCGCTACAAAAAGCCTTATCGCCTATTCCCGTTAAGAGTACGACATTAATATTTTGATCTTCGCGGCAAATGCGAAATGCATCGCTCATTTCTGTTGTGGTAGTTGGCCTAAACGCATTATAAACTTCAGGACGGTTTATCGTAATCTTAGCAATTCCCTCAAAAAATTCGAATAAAATATCTTTGTATTCTTTGATGGGTTTCCATTCTCTTTTAGTCATAGCAATATTGTTTTTGCGAGCTGTTTGACTCACAAAGTTAGATTATTTTTTGCTTAAAAGGAATTAAGATTAAGGCTTTAAGTTTTGAAAATAGTCTTTAAGGATTTCTGCGTTTTTTTCGCGTGGAGTAAAAATTTCTAAAATTGAAGCAGCATTCATATCTGCATAAAACGAAACCATTGTTTCTTCTAATTCCTTGATAGATTTTGTGCTGTAATAATTAATTCCAAATGTTTTAGCAATATGTTGAGCATTTAAATGATGAGGAGTTTCAAAATAATCGAGAGAATCGCTTTTTGTGGGTCCATCAATAAATCGGAAGATGCCACCACCCCCATTATTGATGATGATGATTCGTAATTGCTTGGACAAATAATTATTCCAAAGTCCATTCGAATCATAGAAAAAAGAAAGATCCCCAGTAATTAAGGTCGTTGGATGCTGACTGGCATAAGCTGCTCCAGTAGCTGTCGAAAGACAACCGTCGATTCCGGCCGTACCCCTATTGCTGAAATAATGCAGATCTTCTCTGTTTCTAAAAAGCTGGGCATAGCGTATGGGGGTGCTATTTGCTAATTGTAAATGATTGTTCTGTGGAATGTTTTTTAATAGAAACTCAAAAACATTCAAATCTGAATAAGCACATTTGCTTAAATAGTCATGGTGCTTTTTCTCGGAAAGACGCTCTTTTTCTTTCCAGAATTCTGAATAATCCCCTTTACCATCTTTGATTT
>JBFFMB010000177.1:0-4567 GCA_041554455.1 Bacteroidales bacterium | reverse complement strand
TAGCCGGTTGCTGGATAATGGTTAATAAATGACTTATTTTCATCATTGGGGAAATCATCATCAATATTATTAATTCCATCACCATCTGTATCTTCATCATCGCCAATACCAATTCCACCTCCTGTACCAATACCTTCAAGCGACCAGCTTACACCACCATTTAACATGCCCTCACTAGTTCCATTAACCTCATTAATAATCGTACTACCTTCTCCAGCATTTAATTTATAATAGGCAAGCAGATTTGCTTCTTCACCACTAGGGTTGTTAGTATATAAATACGTAATTTCTTCCTGATTAAGAGCCCTTCCCCAAATATGGACCTCTTCGATATGTCCTTTAAAATATGAATTTGGAGAACTATCCCCCCAACGACCTAGAGTCAAAAGATCAATATCACTCGGGAAATTAAGCTTTTTATCATCAGAAGCTTCCAATATTCCATCGACATACAATTTTCGAATATTAGTACTACTATAAACTCCTGTCACTTGATGCCACTCTCCATCCGTCAATGTTTTTGTTCCATAGATGGTCTTTTCAGAGCCATTACGAGCACGCAAACAAGCTTTACCATTTTCGTCAGCACCAATATATATTCCAAAGTACTTATTATTTTTCGTTGGATCAGCTAAACTAATGATGACCATATCCTCATCATCATTACTAAAACCATCAGTTTTAATCCATGCACTTATAGTAAATGGATAATGGCTAATCATTGTCCGATCAATATCTACATAAGCATTAGTGCCATTAAATAACAATGAAGAACCTGAAGCTTTAAGTTGTTTAGTATTGGTTGCTGAATTTAAAAGAGTATAAATCACGATATTGCTCTCAACCGCAACTAGTTCGCCATTAATCCTCACATTTTTCATATAATATGGAAGATTAACGATAATATAATAGTTTTCGGTTAGGCCATTATAGTAGCCGCGGTGAAAAGTAGTCAGTTGATCTTCCGATGTGATATTAAGGATTCCGATGGGTGCATTTTTAATATAAAAAGTCACATTCAAGGATGTCCTCCAGTCAAAATCAGGACTGACAATCATTTCATCCACACTAACAGGCGGATCATCTGGATTACCGACAATATTCTCCCACTTATCGCAGCTAATAACCACAATTAATAATACTATCAACCTCCACGCATTCTTCATGTAAACAAATTTACTATTTTGCTCAAAATTAATCAATTTTAATACATTGTTTATATTATGCAATTTTTGAGCCAGAATTCTTATCTATCTGGCAATGAAATACAGATCGTAAAATAGCCTAACTAAACTTTCCGTATTTGAGAAACTATTTCTATTTGCAATCGTTTAATTTAACTATGATTTTAGCATGAATTACTATATTTTTACTTTTTAAAAAATTAATTATGATCCGATTATTTGTAAAATTCATATTTGCAAGTTTACTTATTCTGTGTTATTCGTGCGGAAGCAAGGTTCCTGTTTCTCCAGAAAATAGCGATCTCTGGACAACATATACAACCAAAGATGGATTGGCAAGTAATGAAGTTCATTGCCTTGCTCTTGATCCCCTTGATCGTTTATGGGTAGGAACCGAATATGGTGTTTCTATTTTTAATGGATCTACATGGAGTTCAATTAACACACAAAATGGATTAATTTATCATACGGTTCATGATATTTTTATTGAGAATTCAACTTCTGTTTGGTTTTCAACCCCATTAGGGGCATCGCATATTGAAAATGGAAATTGGAATAACTATACGATTAACCAAGGATTAATTGACACTCAGGTAAGATCAATTGCTGTGGATAATGATGGGGCTGTGTGGTTTGCAACACCAAGTGGTGTTTCAAAATTTCAATATTCCTCGTGGACACATTACACTAAACAAGGTCCTTTAAGTTTGGTTTATAATAAAGTAAATAAAGTGGTTGTAGACGCCCAAAATCACAAATGGTTTGGAACTGAGTTTGGGATTTCTGAATTCACTGGAACAAATTGGACCACCCAATTACACTCCCAACCACTGCTTGATTTTGTATTCACCATTTTTATTGATTCCAATGGCCATTACTGGTTTGGTACTTTAGGCGGGGTTGCTGTTTTTAGTGGTCAAAGCTGGACATTTTACAATCAGAGCCAAAATGGTTTATTATTTAATGAAGTTAGAGCCATTGCTGAAGATAAAGCTGGGAATATGTGGTTTGGTGGTATTTTTGGTGTTTCAAAATTTGATGGCACAAATTGGTCAACCTATACTCAAACAAATGGATTGGCTACAAATTACGTGACGTCCATTGTTGTAGATGCAAATGATAATATTTGGTTTGGGACACTTGGTGGAGGAGTTACAAAACTAGTCAAAGAAGAAAACCAATAATTCGGAGCACAGTAAACGAAAGGAAGGTTGGCAGAGTGGTCGAATGCGGTGGTCTCGAAAACCATTTTCCGATGCTATTGGAACGAGGGTTCGAATCCCTCACCTTCCGCAAAATATAATGCCATTATCAGTATTTTTAAAATTTGTTGATTGCTAATTTTGAGAAGCCTTATTTATTTTAAGACTAGCATTTCTCATACATTTTTAATTGGTTTAAGCTCAAATCAATCTATTATTACCAACTGCCATCCTTTATTTGTAGAGAGTATAATCAATCAAAATACGATATAGAATCAGCAAAGCTATTTTATGGTCATTTCTTACATATGTTAACATCCTTGATATCAACTTTGGGATGTTATATCTTTGTATGGTATTAACCCATATTAAAAATCTGTATTATGAAAACTAAAAAAATTAGTAGCATTATTGTTTGTATGATGATTACAATGCTGTTCCCAATTTTAAGTTTTGGTCAGCAGGTTATTGAAATTCAGGTTTCGCCAAATGTTTTGAATTTGAATAATAACGGAACGGTTGTAACTATTCATACAGACATAGCTTATCAGTTCGTTGTTGGCTCCACAGTAACATTGAATGGAATTGAGATTAAAAGTTGGAAAGCAGACGATCGTGGCGACTTCGTTGCAAAATTCAATATGAATGAAGTGAAAAATATAGATCTCAAAATTGATGAGTATAATACCATGACTTTAGTTGGAACCAAAATAGACGGAGAAACCTTTATGGGCTCAATGGATATTTTGGTAATAAATGTGATTCCCAGTAAAAAGTAATTCATTTATTTAAGTGATCATTAGATTTAACTTAAAAAGGATATAATACTAAATGAGTTGGGCTGATGGAAGCTCAGTGCTACATAATTTAGTTAGGCACCAATTATCAATGCATTTTGTAGCCCCGACAAGAATCCCCGCCCGACTGAACGATGTCAGTCGTTCGGGCGGGGAAATGTATCTAAAGTTTAATTTTTCCTTGCAAATATTTACGACCTGCAGCCGATTTAAAATATTTTTCTCTAATTATTGCCTTTTCTCTAGTTGAAAATTCTTCATAATAAACAATAATCCAAGGAATGAATGCTTTTATTGATTTTGTTTGGCCTAAATTGTGCTCTTTCAAACGCTGTGATAAATTCTGTCAATGACCTTTATAAAATCTATTGGCTGACTCGCTATAAATCACATAGGTAAAATATGACATAATGTATAAACGGGGAGAGTTAGTAGCCCCGACAAGAATCGAACTTGTATCTAAAGTTTAGGAAACTTCTATTCTATCCATTGAACTACGGGGCCAGCATTAAGAAACGCGATTGCAAAAATAAAACTTTTATTTGATTTCGCTACCGTTATTAAATTCTTCAGAAGCTTGTACGAAACACAATTCACCTTTTGCATTTTCAGCCATCAATATCATGCCTTGCGATTCAATTCCTTTAAGCATTCTTGGAGCGAGATTCACCAAAACACTGACTTTTTGCCCAATGATATCTTCGGGTTTATAAAACTCTGCGATACCAGAAACAACCGTCCTTTCATCAATACCCGTATCCAGTTTGAGTTTCAATAATTTTTTTGTTTTGGGTACTTTTTCAGCTTCAATAATAGTTGCTGTACGGATGTCCATTTTTACGAAATCGTCAAAAACAATATTGTCTTTTTGAGGATTCACTTGGATATTATTTTCTGCATTTTCCTCTTTGGTTGCTAGCAGTTTATTCAGTTGAGCTTCAATTTCAGTATCGTCAATTCGTTCGAATAAAAAATCTGGCTTATTTAGTGTATGTCCTGATTTTAGCAACTCAACACCGCCACCATCAGCCCATAAAACACGATCCATGTTTAACATTCCATAAAGTTTTGTAGAGGTGAACGGAAGAAATGCTTCAGCATAGATAGCTAAATTTGCACATATTTGAAGGGAGAGATTTAAAATGGTTTTTACGCGTTCCACATCGGTTTTAAAAATCTTCCAAGGTTCTGTTTCGGTTAAATATTTATTACCCAAACGAGCCATATTCATCAATTCACCCAAGGCTTCTCGAAAACGATAGTTTTCAATGCTATTGGCTATCTTGTCTGGATAGGTTTTTAATTCATCAATAAGCGTATGATCAATTGGTTGAAGGCTTGTAATTTCAGGAACAAGCCCATCAAAATATTTTTGAGTGAGCAC
>JBFFMB010000176.1:0-4577 GCA_041554455.1 Bacteroidales bacterium | reverse complement strand
TATAAACGACTGTTAAGGAAGTGTCTAAAGTCCTTACAGCAGCACTACCTAATTTTATTCAAGAAGGTAGAAAAAACTTTCCTTCATTTAGAGGCTCTGAAGGAATGGGGATTTCTTATCAGAAAAATGTTCCAACCACTTGGGATGGCGCTAGCAATCAAAATATTTTATGGAAAGTAAAAATTCCTTTGCCAGGATTTAACTCGCCCATTGTTTGGGGAGATAAACTATTTGTAACGGGTGCTAATTCTAGCGCGAAAGAAGTGTATTGCTATAACAAAAATACAGGTGAAATCATTTGGACCAAGTCTGTAAAAAACATTCCTGGTTCGCCTGCCAAAGCGCCAAATGTTACGGATGATACTGGTATGGCAGCACCTACAGCGGCTACTGACGGTAAAAATGTATATGCAATTTTTGCGGATGGTGATATCATAGCCTTGGATATGGGCGGGAATCAAGTATGGGCTAAAAATCTGGGTGTTCCACAAAATCACTATGGACATTCCTCTTCACTCTTGGTCTACGGAGATAAACTCATTATTCAATATGATCATGGAAAGTCGGCTAAAGTTATGGCTTTAGCAACGGCCACAGGTGCCGAAGTTTGGAGTACTGTCAGAAAGGTTCGAATTTCTTGGGCTTCGCCAGTCATTGTTCATCGAGGAAATCAAACGGAAGTTATTTTAATTGCGGATCCTAATATTGCTGCCTATGATATAAATACGGGTGCTGAATTATGGAGCATTAAATGTATTTATGGCGAAGTGGGGCCATCCGTTGCTTATGCCGATGGAATTGTGTTTGGATTAAATGAATATGCAAGCTTAGTAGCTATATCTGGCGGAAATGAGCCTGCTGTTTTATGGGAAGGTTTTGATTACCTCTCAGATGTTCCAAGTCCAATAGCAACAAAAGATTTTCTGATTGTAGTTACTAGTTATGGAGTGGTAGTTTGCCATAATGCCAAAACCGGTGAAATTTATTGGGAACATGAATTTGATAATGGATTTTATGCTTCTCCAGTTTTGGTTGGAAAGCATGTTTATCTGGTCGACAGAGAAGGAATTATGCACATATTTGAAATTGGAACAGAATATAAAATGATTGCTGAATCTCCTTTAGGGGAAAGAGTTGATACCTCTCCTGCTTTCGCAGATGGACAGGTATTTATTAGAGCTGAAGATCACTTATTTTGTATTGGTACAGGAAATTAAAAATGGATAAGGAAATAATAAATATAGTTGATCAAATTATTTTTGAGCAGGGGAAAACGATTGATAAATGTATTCCTATTCTTCAAGCCATTCAGGATGAATTTAATTATTTGCCCGAAGAGGCCTTGGAATATGTTTGTCAGAATACAGAAATCACTCCAGCAAAAATTTATGGGATTTCAACCTTTTACTCACAATTCAGACATAAGCCTGTAGGAAAACACATCATTAAAGTATGTGTTGGAACGGCTTGTCACGTAAAAGGTGCTATGCAAGTTTTTGATGCTTATCGCAGAGAATTGAAGATAGAAGATGAACATGAAGATACCGATGCTGATGCGCTATTCACCGTTGAAAAAGTAGCTTGTTTGGGTTGTTGTACGATTGCTCCTGTGGTTCAAATTGATGATATTACCTATGGTCATTTAACCACCGAAAAGGTAGCTGAAACCCTCACTGATTTTATGGAAGCCAAGAATAATCCAAAACCAGCCTATAATGGTTTAGGCACAAAAACGGATGTCATTCAAGGCGAAATTCGTTTAGGTTTAGGTTCTTGTTGTGTGGCAAGTGGTAGCGAATTGGTGAAAAATGAATTAGAAAATATACTTAATAACAATAAAATAAATGTTGATGTAAAGCAGGTGGGTTGTGTTGGGATTTGTAATCAAGTGCCTATGTTGGAAATTCATAAGCCAGGCGAAACACCTACTTTCTATACAAAAATAAAAGCGGAAGAGGTCAATGGTGTGATTCAAAAGCACTTCAAACCCCCTCATTTAATGGATAGGATCCGAAGTAATTTTTATAATTATTTCGAAGGGATAGTGTTTAAAGAAATTCCAAAATCAACTTCCAGATATGGTAGCGATCAAAGAGATACACCTGTCTCTGACTTTCTAAACGGACAAATTAATATTGCTACTGAGTATAGAGGTGCTATTAAGCCAACCGATCTGGAAGAATATAAAAATCTGGGTGGTTTTAGTGCTTACCGAAAATGTATTAAAAATCTATCTCCCAAGGAAATCATTGATGCCATTAAAGAAAGTGGCTTAAAAGGGAGGGGAGGTGCTGGTTTTTCAACAGGTGTAAAATGGGAGTTTGTAGCAAATGAAAACTCCTCTAAAAAATATATTATTTGCAATGGTGACGAAGGTGACCCGGGCGCTTTTATGGATCGGATGTTGCTTGAATCATACCCTTTTCGCGTAATTGAAGGAGTGTTAATTGCAGCCTATGCAGTAGGTGCTTCCGAAGGCATTTTTTACATTCGTGCTGAATACCCATTGGCTGTTAAGCGAATCAGAGAAGCTTTGCGATTATGTGAAGAAGAAGGATTGATCGGGGATCAAATTTTGAATAGTGATTTTTCATTTAAGCTAAATATATTTGAAGGAGCAGGTGCCTTTGTTTGTGGTGAAGAATCTGCCTTAATTGCTTCTGTTGAAGGAAATCGTGGAATGCCCAAAATGCGTCCTCCGTTTCCCGCAAAAAAAGGATTATGGGGTAAACCCACCTTGATTAATAATACAGAAACCTTTTCTATGGTTTCTTGGATTATGAAGAATGGAGCAACTGCTTTCAATAACATTGGTTCAGAGAATAGCAAGGGGACTAAAGTTTTTGCCTTAGCTGGTAAAATTAATCGTGGTGGTTTGATTGAAGTTCCGATGGGAATCAGTATTAAAACCATTGTTGAAGAAATTGGGGGAGGTGTTCCCAATGGAAAGAAATTTAAAGCCGTTCAAATTGGAGGTCCTTCCGGAGGATGTATTCCTGCTTCTATGGCTGATATTCCGATTGATTTTGAATCTTTGAATGAGGCTGGAGCCATGATGGGATCTGGTGGTTTGATTGTTTTGGATGAAGATGATTGCATGGTCGATATTGCCCGTTATTTTTTGTCATTTACCCAAGACCAAAGTTGTGGGAAATGTACCTTCTGTAGAGTGGGAACAACGCGTATGCTGGATGTTTTAAATAAAATATCTCGAGGAGAAGGCAAACTATCTGATTTAGATTTACTTGAAAAATTAGGCCAAACGACTAAAAAAGGAAGTATGTGTGGCTTGGGTCGATCTGCTCCAAATCCAGTATTATCAACGCTTACCCATTTCAGAGAAGAGTATGTAGCTCATATCAATGGGAAATGCCCAACAGGGAAATGCACCGAGATGATTCGTTACGAAATCACGGAAGATTGTAATGGTTGTACAAAATGTGCCCAACGTTGTCCTACGGATGCCATCGAAATGCGCCCTTACAAACAACACGAAATTGACGCTGACAAATGCATTAAATGCGATATCTGTAAACAAGTATGTCCAATTGATGCTGTTATAACTGTATAAGAAATGATCAAACTTACGATAGACGGGATAGAAGTGAATGTTGCTGAAGGAACAACTGTTCTGAAAGCTGCCAAACAAATGGGTATTGAGATCCCCACTATGTGCTATATGCAGGATGATTTTCATAATCACCCAAGTTGTATGATCTGTTTGGTGAAGGATGCTAAATCAGGGAAATTATTGCCTTCTTGTGCATTGCCTGCTTCTGAGAATATGAATATTATCTGTACAGATGAAGAGGTTTTTGAAGCACGAAAAGAAGCGTTGGAACTATTATTGAGTGACCATGTGGGCGATTGCGATGCCCCTTGTCGTTTAGGCTGCCCTGCCTATATGAATATCCCATTAATGAATCGCTTGATTGCGGATGGTAAATTTGAAGAAGCCGTCGCTATCGTAAAAGAAGAAATAGCCATCCCACATATATTGGGATATATTTGCCCGGCTCCTTGCGAAAAAGTTTGTCGCCGAAATACCATTGATTCTCCCATTCAAATTTGCCAACTCAAGAAATTTGTAGCTGCTAAAGATTTGAAAAGCGATACTATTCATTATCCAAATAAAGCAACTAATTCAGGAAAGAAAATTGCAATTATTGGGACAGGTCCCGCTGGACTTTCAACCGCTTTTTATGTGTTAAAATCAGGACATAATTGTGTTCTTTTTGATAAAAATGAATGTGCTGGAGGAAGCTTAAAATATACTGAATTAGATAAAGAATTACCTTTGGAGGTCTTGGATTCTGAAATTAATTATTTGGAGTCTTTTGGAGCTGAATTCAAATTAAATACGGAAATTACTAAGAGTAATTTTGAAGATTTACAAGCTAATTATGATGTAGTTGTTTTAACTACTGGATCAAATTCATCTAAATTATTTACAGAATTAGATGCCTCTGACAAAGGGTTTACAATAAATCCGGATACTTATGAAACATCCATTCCATTTGTATTTGCTTGTGGGAGTTCTGTTCGAACGATTAAAATGGCTGTCCGATCAGTAGCTC
>JBFFMB010000175.1:0-4588 GCA_041554455.1 Bacteroidales bacterium | reverse complement strand
GTCATTGACACCAATCTGTTATGTAAACTTCTTAAGATCGAAAAAGAAGATTTTAAAAAACGGCTCCAACAAGCTAAAAATTACTCTAAGCATAGATCAAGCCTTTTTTTACAACAAATATCAAAAGAAGACTACGGCTATCTAGAGGAACAGCTATATAAATTTCCTGGTTTTTTCGTACAGGCACGCACCTTACGTAAATACCCTAAGACAATCGCTGCTCATCTATTAGGCTATGTTGGCGAGGTCAATCAAAACGATTTAAATAAAGATGCTTATTATACGACCGGTGATTATGTTGGTAAAAGTGGTATTGAATATTTTTACGAAAAGGAATTAAGAGGAGAAAAGGGTTTAGAAGTAAAGATGGTGGATGTTTTCAATCGCGAAAAGGGAAGTTTTCAGGAAGGAAAATATGATACTGTTGCTATTTCAGGAACTGATTTATATCTTTCGATAAGTTCAGAATTACAAGCTTACGGCGAATTGTTAATGCAAGGGAAGAAAGGTAGTATTGTTGCCATCGAACCAAAATCAGGAGAAATTCTAAGCCTCATTTCTAGTCCCACATACGATCCTAATTTATTAATTGGCCGTGTTCGAAATGAAAATTTCTCAAAACTTAACCGCGACAGTTTGGAGCCTCTTTTTAATCGGGCGATCATGGCACAGTATCCTCCAGGATCTACATTCAAACCCGTTAACGCGGTGATTGGATTAAATGAAGGAGTTTTGCATTCCTATACTAAATACTCTTGTCAGGGAACGGTTTCCTATCCCATTGTATGTAGCCATAACCACGACTCACCACTAAGCTTGGAACACGCCATCGAACAATCCTGTAATCCATATTTTTGGAAAGTATATAAATCCATTTTGGAGCAAGATAAATTTGAAAACATTCAAGAAGGATACGAACATTGGCGTACTGATGTCATGAAATTTGGAATTGGAAATATATTGCCTACTGATATTCTAGGACAAAGAAATGGAAATCTACCAGATTATACATATTTCAATAAATACTATGGTGAAAATGGATGGAAAGCCACTACTACCCGATCACTTTCAGTAGGTCAGGGAGAGATAGAACTCACACCTTTACAATTGGCAAATGTGGCTGCAATTATTGCCAATCGGGGTTCTTATTTTCCGCCTCATATAGTAACAGCTTTCGGAAAAGACAAGACCAAGAATATAAAGTATATCAATCGGATTGAAACGGGTTTCCCTACAGACTATTTTGAAGAAGTAATCAGAGGGATGGAACTTGTTTACGAAGGAGAACATGGCTCGGCAAGATATTGCAAAACTAAAAGCATTAAAATTTGTGGAAAAACAGGATCTTCACAAAACCCATTTGGGGATTCTCACTCTGTTTTTATCGCATTTTCACCCATAGATGATCCTAAAATAGCAATTGCTGTAGTGGTTGAGAACATGGGATCTGGTTCAAGCTGGGCGGCTCCTATCGCAACCTTAATGATTAAAAAATATATACAGGGCACTTTTGAATCGCCTTGGTATGAAGAAAAAATGCTGAAAACCCAATAATAAATCTACATTGAGAGAACGAAAATCCATATTCAAAAACATCGACTGGTTCACTATTTTCCTTTATTTAGTAATGGTTGCATTCGGATGGATTAATATTTATGCTGCTGAGTTCGATGAATCGCATCAAAGTATTTTGGATATGAATCAACGCTATGGGAAACAATTTATTTGGATTTTGGCATCCATACTATTAGCCCTTATTATCTTAATCATTGATGGCAAATTTTTCTCCGCCTTTTCCTTTGTTTTCTTTGCTGTAAGTATTTTATCCTTATTAGCAGTATTGGGTATTGGAGCAACAATTGCAGGTTCACAATCGTGGTTCCAAATAGGTAGTATAGGAATACAACCAGCTGAATTTGCCAAATTTGCTACAGCATTGGCTCTTGCAAAATATTTATCTCACCTAAACGCCCCTGTTTTAAAATTAAAACATCTGTTCAAGGCAAGTATTATTATATTTTTACCCGCTATTTTGATTCTTTTGCAACATGATACCGGTTCTGCATTGGTTTATATTGCATTTTTACTTGTATTATTCCGTGAAGGTTTATCTGGAAAAGTTCTGGTATTTGGTCTTGGTGCCGTTATATTATTCATACTTACTTTACTAATAAATAAATTCATAATGACTGGCAGTTTGTTGGTTTTGTTGACTTTGATATTATTTATTATTGGCAAATCAAAACGAAACATTATAGCGTTATTATTTATTTTTATTGTAAGCACAGCTTTTGTTTTTAGTGTAGATTATACATTTGAGAATGTCTTAGAGTATCATCAAAAAAAGAGGATAAATGTATTGATTGGTAAAGAAATAGACCCCAGAGGAGCTGGTTATAACGTTAATCAATCAAAAATTGCGATTGGTAGTGGAGGATTTTCAGGAAAAGGTTTTTTAAAAGGAACTCAAACAAAATATAATTTTGTACCTGAACAAAGCACCGATTTTATTTTTTGTACAGTAGGTGAAGAATGGGGCTTCCTTGGAAGTGCTTTTGTTATTTCTACTTTTATGCTTCTTTTATTTAGGATTATTAAACTAGCCGAACGACAACGATCGGCCTATAGTCGAATCTACGGCTATGGAGTTGCATCCATTCTATTCTTTCATCTAACGGTTAATATAGGGATGACTATAGGCTTTGCACCTGTTATTGGAATTCCTTTACCATTTTATAGTTATGGAGGATCTTCATTATGGGCATTCACAATCTTGTTATTTATATTTATCCGCTTAGATGCAAGTAGATTGGAGATGTTATAAAAAAAGCGACCCTAAAAGTCGCTTTCCTTTATAAATAAATTATCTTATTTCTTAATAAAACAGATGTCTGCTCTCACTAATATCAGCAGCATTTGTAAGGGATCTAACCACAGCATTTTGGTAAATCTTACTTGTGAAAGCTGAAGTTAGTTGAGTTCTGTATCTTTCAACATTTGCAAGTGTTTCGGGTGTTTTCATTTCAACTAATTTCACAACATAAACGCCTCTATCACCTACAATTGTTTTCATTTCGCCAGCGTTCATACCAAATATTTCACCAACAACTTTTGATTCGCGACCACGAGAACCAAGAACAGATAGAGTGAAATTAATATCGCTAGTCTCACTAGTAACATTTAATTTCTGAGCAATTTGGTTAAAATCGTTTATCCCTTTTAGTTCATTCAAAATATATTCGCTTTTTTTGGCATCACGAACTTTAGGCTCAATTATGTTTTTAACTTTTTCGAAATCACGTGCACCAGTTTTTTCAATATCAGTTAAGATTGCAATAACATATTTTCCTTCGAAATCAAGTATTGGAGATATGCTGCCAATTTCATTCTTTTCATTAAAAGCCCAACGTACAACCTGACGAGGATACTGTAAGTCATAAATATTATTTGTCATTCTATCCATCCCTGTAAAGGTTCTTTTATTTAAACCAAGTTCAGAAACAGCTTCAGTGAACGAATTAAGATCGGTATTTTCAGCAGCAAACTTACTGGCCATAGTCCAGTAATCTTGGTAAGTAGCACTGCTAGGCTCGATAGAACGATCAATAATAGCAACCCTGTATTTTCTACTAATATTCTTTTTCCCACTGATTTCAATGATGTGGAATCCAAAAACGGTTTCAACCATTTGAATATCGCCAACAATGGCATCAATCGCCGCTTTATTAAACTCAGGAGGTAAAGTCATATCTGCAAACCAACCAATATTACCTGAATTTTCTTTTGCTGTTTGATCATCTGAAAATTGACGAGCCATTTCAGCTAATTTAGAGGGTGTTCTATTAATTACCTGATATAAGCTGTCAGCTAATTTTTTAGCTTCATCTCTTGTACGAGTAACTGTTGTGGCTTGAGCTCCGTCAAAACTAATTAAAACATGAGATGCCAATACAGAATCGGGACGGAATTGTTTATCAATTAATTTTGCGATATAAAAAACCTCATTATCAAGATAAGGTTCAAAAAATGAGCCGATAGGAGCAGCTTCAACTTTTTGAGCTATCTGAAGTGGTAAATCTGATTCTTTATAATATGTGCTATCATAACGATGATCAGAAACCGAATTTACAAAGGTAATGGGGTCTTTAGCTGCAATAAATTCCTGGAAAAGTTCTTTGACTACTTCGGTTGTTTCTACGCGATCTTTAACAGATGGCACAACTTCAAAAACAACATAATCAATTGCTCTAGTTTCTTCAACCAATTTGTAATCGTCAATATGCTCGTTATAATAATCTTTTAAATCGCTATCTGTTATGGTTATTAAGCTATCAGCCACACTTGACATATCTTTAGCAAGAAATTGAACTTTCGCAATGTTTGTACTGTTCTTAACCAATTGTTCAGCAAGGCTTGTAGGGAAATAATAGCCTTTAGTAATAAGGTTATTGAATTTTGTATTTAATTGATCCTTTTTAATAGATTGCTCAAAATTATAATATTGCTGTCTTTGAGATTGATCTAATTGGTTCAATGAACGAAGATAATTGAGGACCAAATCAGGATTAAAAACACCTGTTTGAGGATC
>JBFFMB010000174.1:0-4592 GCA_041554455.1 Bacteroidales bacterium | reverse complement strand
TAACTGTTAATGGGCATAAAATATTAATGCTTGAAGCAAGTAGTCCTGAAGAACTTGATTATACTAAATACGGTATAAACGATGCTTTGCTTATTGATAATACTGGGATTTATAGAGATGAAGAAGCTTTAGGGAGACATTTGAAGGCGAAGGGGATTGCAAAAGTGTTGTTGACAGCGCCCGCTAAAGGTAATATTCCGAATATTGTTTACGGAGCTAATCACTTGGATCACAATCCTGATGATTATAATATTTGGTCAGCTGCATCCTGTACCACCAATGCTGCAATTCCTGGTTTAATGGTTATTGAAAATAATTTTGGAATTGAAAAGGGGCATCTTGAAACCATTCATGCCTATACGAATGATCAAAATTTACTTGATAATTTCCATAAAAAGCATCGTAGAGGACGTTCTGCTGCACTCAATATGGTGATTACGGATACCGGTGCTGCTAAAGCTGCTGTAAAAGTTATTCCTAGTTTAGAAGGCAAATTGACAGGAAATGCTGTTAGAGTTCCCACTCCAAATGTATCGTTGGTCATTCTTTCATTGAACGTTAAGAAGCAAACCAGTCTTGAAGAAGTGAATGATGTGTTTTTGAAAGCTTCATTAAGTGGAGGTTTGGTTGAACAATTGCGTTATTCAAATGCTTATGAAGCTGTATCATCTGATTTTGTTGGGGATTCTGCTGCTTGTATTTACGATAGTCCTGCGACAAAAGTATCTACTGATGGGAAGAATATTGTTCTTTATTTATGGTATGATAATGAATTTGGATACACCAATCAAGTAATGAGATTGGCAAAGCATATAGCTAAAGTTAAAAGCTACAGATACTATTAATATTTTTATTTAGAATTTACGAGGCATATCTCCGGATTGCCTCGTAAATTTTTTTAATTTTGCATTCGAATTAAACCCTAAGGGGTGTTTTTTTGTTTATAGGAAAACCCAATATCATGTCTCAAACCAAGTATATTTTCGTTACAGGTGGTGTCACTTCTTCTCTTGGAAAAGGAATCATTTCATCTTCGCTTGCAAAATTATTACAAGCCAGAGGTTTTAAAGCGACCATCCAGAAGCTTGACCCATATATTAATATTGATCCTGGGACTCTTAACCCCTATGAACATGGAGAATGTTATGTAACTGAAGATGGAGCAGAAACTGATTTAGATCTAGGCCATTATGAGCGTTTCTCAAACGTACCTACATCGCAAGCAAATAATGTTACAACTGGGAGAATTTATCAAGCAGTTATTGATAAAGAACGTAGAGGCGATTATCTCGGTTCGACTGTACAGGTCATCCCTCATATTACTGATGAGATCAAAAGAAGTATTAAGATTTTAGGAGAATCAGGGAAATATGATTTTGTAATAACTGAGATAGGTGGTACTGTTGGTGATATTGAGTCTCTTCCATATATTGAAACAGTTCGTCAAATGCGTTGGGAATTAGGTGAAAGCTGTGCAGTTATTCATTTAACTCTCATTCCATATTTGGCAGCTGCTGGCGAATTAAAAACAAAACCAACACAACACTCAGTAAAAGCCCTTTTGGAACAAGGTGTTCAGCCTGATATAATTGTTTGTAGAACAGACCGATCATTAAATGAAGGCATTCGAAGAAAAATTGCTCTTTTTTGTAATGTTTCGCCAAGTTCGGTGATTGAATCGATTGATGCTCAAAGTATTTATGATGTGCCTATCTTGATGAAGCATGAAGGCCTAGATGTTGAGATACTTAACAAAACCAATACCCCACTTGGAAATAAACCCGATTTAAAAGCTTGGGAAGAGTTTTTATACAAAATAAAAAATCCTTCAACGGAATTAAATATAGGTCTTGTGGGCAAATACGTCGAATTAAAAGACGCTTATAAATCCATTAATGAGGCTTTTGTTCATGCTGGTGCACAAAATAGTTGCAAAGTAAATGTTGTTTTAATTCATTCTGAAGAGGTCTTTGACGAAAATGTTAGCGAGAAATTAAAGGGCTTGCATGGATTGCTTGTTGCTCCAGGATTTGGGAATAGAGGGATTGAGGGTAAAATCATTGCTATTCGTTATGCGCGTGAAAACAAACTACCATTCTTGGGTATTTGTTTGGGAATGCAATGTGCGGTCATTGAATTTGGTAGAAATGTTTTGGGGTATAGAGATGCTCATTCTACTGAAATGGTTGATAATACTAACTACCCTGTAATTGATATCATGGAAGAACAGAAAATGATCAGTGAATTGGGCGGCACGATGCGTTTAGGAGCATATCAGTGTAAGCTGGATAAAGACTCCAGAATTTATGATATTTACGATAGAGTTGAAGAAATTCAAGAGCGTCATCGTCATCGTTATGAGTTTAATAATGAATATTTAAAAGAATATAAAGAAGCTGGCTTAATTCCTGTTGGCGTTAATACCAAGAATAATTTAGTAGAAATTGTAGAATTAAAAGATCATCCATGGTTTTTTGGTGTTCAATTTCATCCTGAATATAAAAGTACGGTAGCTAAACCTCATCCGGTGTTTGTAAACTTTGTGAAAGCAGCCTTAGACAATAAGTCATAAAAAAACTAAGATAATTGCTTGGGAATGGTTTTTGATGATGCCCAATTGATTAATTCTAATTAAAGAAAAAATTTGCTAAATGAATAAAAATAACATAATTGGTATTTTAATAATCGGTGCCATATTTGTCGGTTGGAGTATGTGGATGACTCCTTCGAAAGATGAACAAGCTAGAAAAGCTTTTATTCGAGACTCGATTGCCCTAGAATACCAGACAAAGAGAGCATTGGAAGAGTCGATGGCTCAACTTCGAAAAGAACAACAAGCTCAAGCTGAAATTCAAAATCCTTCCCAGTCAAATCAAGTTAACGATCCTTCCAGTAATTCTCAACTTGATAGGTCAAAATATAGTGTATTTGCCAATTCTGCTGTAGGAGAAGAAAAAATCATTACGGTTGAAACAGATATCCTTAAACTTCAGTTTACTAATAAAGGTGGACGGGTATTATCTGCTGAGTTAAAAGAGTATAAAACCTTTGATGATCAACCTGTAATATTGTTTGATTCTGATTCAACCAAATTTAATATTCCTTTCCCTGTAGTAGGTCGTCAAGTATTAAATACAGAAGATTTTTATTTTCAGCCATTCTTTGTGGATACTTTTCAAGAAGGGAAAGAAAATATAGCCATAAATGGAGAAGAAGAATTGAAATTTGGATTACGCCTTTATGTTGATGCAGATGATGTGTCGTACAATCCAAATCAATACATCGAATATTTATATACCATAAAAGGCAATAAATACATGATTGATTATACAATCAATTTTGTAGGAATGAAAGATATTATTGCACCAAATGCTAACTTCCTTAATTTAGAATGGGCTTTAGATGTTCGGAAACAGGAAAAAACGGTTGATCGAATGAATGGCTCGACTATCTATTATAAATACTTAAATGATGATGTCGATTATTTATCGGAGACCAAGGACGCTGAAGAGGATTTAACTACAAAAGTTAAATGGATTTCGTATAAACAACGCTTCTTTACGACAACTTTAATTGCAAAAGAAGGTTTTAGTAATGCTGAAATCAAAACCTTTTCGAACGAGGCCATGGTTGAAGATATGGATAATCGGTATTTGAGATCAATGCATTCTGTTATTGGATTACCCTATGAATATGGAATAGATCAAAGTATTCCGATGTCATTTTATTTTGGCCCAAATAAATACAACATTCTTCGTAAATATAAAATGGATTTAGAACGCCAAATTCCGTTGGGATGGAGTTTCTTCCTATTGTCTTGGGTGAATATTTATGCGGTTATTCCAGTATTTAATTTCTTAGGTGGTTTTGGTTGGAATTACGGTATTATCATTCTTGTTTTGACTATTTTATTGAAAATATTTTTATTCCCTATCGCCTATAAAACATATAAATCTACAGCTAAGATGCGGGTGTTAAAACCTGAAATTGATGAGCTGGCTAAGAAATTTCCTAAAAAGGAAGATGCCATGAAAAAGCAACAAGCTACGATGGCATTATATAAGAAGGCGGGTGTTAATCCGATGGCTGGTTGTGTTCCTATGCTCTTGCAGATGCCCATTCTTTTTGCGATGTTCCGCTTTTTTCCCTCTTCTATTGAGTTACGACAGCAATCATTCTTATGGGCAACTGACTTATCCTCTTATGATTCTATCTGGACATTCCCGAATGGCTTTAATATCCCATTATATGGTGATCATATAAGTTTATTTACATTGCTGATGACGGTCTCAACCATTTTTTATACAAAACTCAATAACGAGATGATGGGCTCAAATCAGCAAATGCCTGGTATGAAAACCATGATGTATATGATGCCAATTATGTTCCTTGGAATGTTTAATAATTATGCTTCGGGCTTAAGTTATTATTACTTATTGGCCAACTTATTCACTTTTGCACAGATGTATGTTATTCGTAAAACAATCAACGAGAAAAAAATCTTAGCTAAAATTGAATTGCATAAGAAAAAACCAGCCAAGAAAAAATCAAAACTTCAACAGCGAATAGAGGAAGCTCAAAAACAAAGAAGC
>JBFFMB010000173.1:0-4594 GCA_041554455.1 Bacteroidales bacterium | reverse complement strand
TGAAGTCGGGATCATGAATAAAAGTGTAGTCGATATAAAGGGTGAAATTATTGTCGTTAGTCAGTTTACATTGCATGCAAGCATAAAAAAAGGGAATCGTCCGTCATACATATATGCTGCCAAGCCTGAGATCGCTATTCCGCTTTATGAACAATTTAAACGTAGGATTTCAATCGATATTGGAATGACTATTCAAAGTGGTAAATTTGGTGCAATGATGGATGTTGCTTTAATTAATGATGGACCCGTTACTATTATTATTGATACTAAAAATAAAGAATAATCACTTTAAAAAAGGAGGGAAGATGGCCATTTTTATATGGATGAATAAATACAACGTTAATGTTGAAAGTATCGATCTTCAGCATAAAAAACTTGTCGACTTATTAAATACCCTTGCCGAAGCAATGTCAAAAGGAAAGGGGAATGACGTTTTACATTCAATCTTTGATGAGTTGGTAGATTATACGATATACCATTTTGAAGAGGAAGATAAATATTTTGATCAAATTGATTATCCACATTCAAATTTCCATCGCGAAGAACACAAAAAATTGATTGATCAAGTCTCAAAATTTCAGACAGAATTTGAAACCAACAAAAAGGGAATCTCGATTGAAGTCATGCGATTTTTAAAACAATGGCTAATTGATCATATTAGTGGAACGGATAAGGAATTAGGTAAATTTTTAAATAGATCTGGAATAAAATAAAACCTATGAGTTTAAAAAATATTTTGTCGTTGGGCGATCCTCTTTTGCATAAAGTTTCCTTG
Source organism: Bacteroidales bacterium (assembly GCA_041554455.1). Classification (GTDB taxonomy): domain Bacteria; phylum Bacteroidota; class Bacteroidia; order Bacteroidales. Next base: position 3,819 of record JBFFMB010000173.1, on the reverse strand, counting down.
CCTCTTTTGAAAGAGGATCTTGAAATGATTAAACCAAGTATTACTATAATGCATAATGCATTGATGGAATTTCGTGAAAAATTTGGTGCTGGAAGAGCTGTAGCCGCTCCGCAAATTGGCCTTTTAAAGCGATTTATTTATATGCATATTGACAAGCCTCAATTGATTATAAATCCTGAATTGTCTGATTTTAGTGATGAAACAGTAGAGATTTGGGATGATTGTTTATGCTTTCCAGGTCTTTATATTAAGGTAAAGCGTGCAAAAAGTCTAAAACTGACTTTTAGAGACTTGAATTGGGTTGAACATAAATGGAATCTTGAGGGAGATCTGTCCGAGTTAATTCAGCATGAATACGATCATTTGGATGGCATTTTAGCCACTCAAAGAGCTATTGATGAAGTTTCTTTCAAGATGAAAAGGCCTAAGTAGCTATTTCACTAACTTTTTCATAAATTTATTTTTGTCGATGATAAAACGGGTATGGGTTCCTGATCCAATTTCCCCATCATCATCAAAAGCAGTTACTTTAAAAACTATTTTTCGTCCATCAACTGTTAGGATTTTTACTTCACAAAAAACACTCATCTCCATGGGCGTTGCCTTAGAATGACTAACATCAATATGTGTTCCTACAGTTGTATAGCCTTCGGGGAGAAGCTCCTGTACACAGTTCATCGAGGTACGTTCCATAAATGCAATCATGGCTGGAGTAGCAAAAACTTCTACTAATCCTGAGCCATAAGCTGTAGCTGAATCTGCTTGTAATACCCGTTTTTCTTCTTTGTTTACTTGACCAATTTGAATTTTCTCGAACATCGTTATTAAAAATTAAAGCTCACACTTTGTTTTAAGTCTGGATGTAAACTATGAGCCACAGGACATGTTTTGGCAGCATGCTTTATTAAACGGATCTCTTTATCAGAGTAATCGTTTGCAGGAAAATAAAATTCAACTTTAATTTCTCCAATTCGTCTAGGATCGTTATGCATGACTTTAGTAATTTTAACTTCAGTCCCTCTTAAATCAAAATTATGTGCATTGGCACTAATCCCCATGATAGTGAGCATACAGGTTCCTAAGGCCGTTGCAATCATGTCAGTGGGCGAAAAGGCCTCCCCTTTGCCTTGATTATCAACAGGCGCATCTGTTATTATTTTGTTTCCAGATTGAAGATGAATAGCCTCTGTTCTTAAGTCACCTAAATATTTTATGTGTGCTGTTTCCATGAATTTATATTTTGATTCAAAGGTAGAAAATTAGTCTTAATGTAACATAAAAAAAGGCTTCACATCGTTAAATGGAAGCCTTTATCATATTCTTTGGAAATCTTTATTTACCTTCTTTTTTCTTTTCAGCCTTTTTTTCTTTTGGATCACAAGTTTTCTTTGTATCACAAGCTTTTTTATCACTGCAGCAAGATTTTTTAGCCTTTTTATCTTTCTTTACTTCAGTTTTTGCTTTTTCTTTTACCTTTTCTTGAGCGACAACATTTACTGTTCCTGCTATGATAAAGGCCATGATTGCTAATCCTAAAACGATTTTTTTCATAATTTCAGTATTTATTTAGTTATTGTTTCTATTTGTGTTAAGCAAATCTAATACAGAAATTGACAAAAGCTTGTTAAATGGCTGTTAAAAACTGTTAAGGATTTGTTAATTCAGAATTTAACCATTGTTGAATAATGTATCTTTGTCAATACTAAACAGATAAGCTTGACCTAATCTTTTAGTAATTTTTACGAATTTATTATTTTAATTGATGAAAAAAAATTATTTCAAGTTTTTTATCATAATTGCATCGTTTTCTCTAGTTGGTGTCATATTTACTCAATTGTATTGGGTAAAGAAAGCAATAGCGTTTAAGGAGGAGCAATTTAATAGTGCAACTATGATTGTTATGAAAAGTGTAGTTAATCAATTACTGAATGTTCATAACGATTCAACCATGAAAAGAATGCAAATTAAAGGTATGGACTGTTATAAAGATTGGTCTTGTATTTCAGAAATTGTTGATGAGAAGCTTTTGAAAGTATTATTAGAAAAGGAAATGGGCTGCCTCCGAATTAATAAAGATTATGAGTATGGGATTTATAGCACCTTAGACAATAAGTTTATAATGGGGGAGTATGAGTGCGAAGAAAAATTATTAATTACATCACACAAGGTCTCTTTAGATTGTCTCTATAAGCCTGGAAAATATTATTTTAGCATTTATTTCCCTAACCAAAAGAGTCGAATATTATTAAATATGGCTGGTTGGTTATCGCTATCCTTTTTGTTTATTATTGTTGTCATTATCAGTTTTTACTATACCATCTCTACCTTGATGCGTCAAAAGAAATTGTCGGAAATGAAGACCGATTTTGTGAATAATATGACGCATGAATTAAAGACCCCCATTTCTACGATTTCATTGGCGAGTGAGATGTTGTTACGCCCCAATGTTTATGAATCGGCCGAGAAAACAAAAAAATATGCTCATATTATTTTTGATGAAAATGCACGTTTACAAAATCAAGTAGAGCAGGTTCTGCAAATCTCTATTTTGGATAAAGGAGATATGAAAATTCGACCAAAAGAAATGGATGTTCATAAGCTGATCAATAAACTGAGTGATAACTTTAGATTAGGATTGAAAGAGATTAATGGAGAAATTAGTTTGAATTTAAAAGCTAAAAGAGCTCTTATATCTGCTGATCGCGTTCATGTAATGAATATGATTTCAAATTTATTGGATAATGCCAAAAAGTATTCTCGACAAAATCCTCAAATCATAATCACTACTGAGAACTTTAAAGATGGTATAAAAATAATTGTAGAAGATCAAGGGATTGGGATAAGTGCTGAACATCAGAAGCAAATATTTAAAAAATTATATCGCGTTCCTACTGGTAATATCCATGATGTCAAAGGTTTTGGCTTGGGGCTTTACTACACAAAAACAATGGCCGAAGCTCATGGTGGATTTGTTAATTTACAATCAACTTTAGGTGAAGGTAGCCGATTTGAACTGTATCTACCTTTTAAAGCAGAGATAAAAGATGAAAACAAAGAATCCTAAAATACGTATCCTTTTAGTTGAGGATGACCCGAATCTTAGTCTTGTTTTACAGGATTATCTGGAGATGTTGGGTTACGATGTTGTTTTGTGTAATGATGGTGATGAAGGAATTAAAGCATTTAAACGGAAAGGCTTTGAATTGTGCATTTTTGATATTATGATGCCCAAAAAAGATGGTTTCACTTTGGCCGAAGAAGTGCGTTTAGTAGATCAAAAAATTCCCATTATATTTTTAACTGCAAAATCGTTGAAGGAAGATAAAATTAAGGGATTTCACGTAGGATGTGATGATTATATTACAAAACCATTTAGTACAGAAGAGCTTAGTCTTCGTATAAAAGCTATTTTAAAAAGGTGTCTTATTCGTTCATCTGATAGTAGTGATGAAGGAGAATCAATGTTTACAATTGGAACATTCATATTTGATTTCGAAAATATGCTCTTGAAATCAGCGGATGTTGAACAAAGCTTAACCAGAAAAGAAGCGGGATTATTAAAATTACTATGCATTCATAAGAATAAACTATTATCTCGAGAAGTGGCTTTAAAAACTATTTGGGGCGAAAATGATTATTTTATTGGTCGTAGTATGGATGTTTTTATTGCTAAGCTTCGTAAATATTTAAAGTCGGATCCAACTATTCAAATTACAAATGTACATGGAACCGGGTTTAAGCTAGAGGTTGACGAATAAAAAAACCACCCGCCTAAACGACCGATGGTTTTTTACTGAAAATTTCACGATAAAATTAATA
>JBFFMB010000172.1:0-4610 GCA_041554455.1 Bacteroidales bacterium | reverse complement strand
TATGGATGGCGAACAACAATGGGAAAAAGATTTTGGCCTTATGGAAGACCCACTGTCAGTTGGTGATGGGAGCTCACCATATATATATAATAATAAAGTAATTTTTGTTTGGGATCATGCAGGAGCATCTAAAATTTTTGCAATAGATAAGCATACAGGTAATCTCATATGTCAAAAAGATCGGGATGAAGATTATACTTGGGCTTCACCTATAGTTGTTAATGTGAATGGACAAGCACAAGTTTTGGTTGCTGGGAATAAGCGTTCGGTGGGATATAATGCAACTGATGGAAATGAAATATGGCATATTGATGGTTTAAGTAGTTCGGTAATACCTAGCCCTGTATTCGATGGAACAAACGCATTTTTTATGTCAGGTCAAAAAAATGGATGGATTCAAGCCATCAATCTTATCGGTGCACATGGAGATTTAAATGACAGCGAATCAGAATTATGGATTCATGATCAACATAGCTCTTACGTTCCTTCTCCTCTATTATTAAATGGGAAGCTCTATTTTTTAAGAGAAAGTAGAGCACAAATCAGTTGCATTGATGCTAAAAGTGGATCTTCTTATTACGATGCCATTCGCCCGAAAGGGATGATGGGAACTTATTCTTCTCCGGTCGCTGCAAATGGATATATTTACATCCTTGATAATAGAGGCTTATGCAGTATAATCGAAGAAGGAACATCCTTTAAACTTATACAGCAAAATAAATTAGAGGATACATTTGATACATCTCCTGCTATAGCCGGGAATCATTTAATTCTCAAAGGGTACAATTTTTTGTATTGCATTTCCCAATAAACAACCGAAGCAAACCGTCTGAAAGGAGTTCAAGACCTTAGCGAATAACATTGCCGAGTTCGGCGAAGCCAACCAGAATTCATTAATCGTTAAATAAAAAAAGCCGACCATGTGGTCGGCTTTTTTCTCTGGAGCTCCTCTTCTTGGACTCGAACCAAGGACCCTCTGATTAACAGTCAGATGCTCTAACCAACTGAGCTAAAGAGGAATTTCTCTCTTTTGAGGCTGCAAATATAAAAACAATTCTTTTATTGTCAACACAAATTTTAAAAAAATAATTTCTACTTTTTTTAAGCCCTTTTTATTTGATCATTCTCAGGCGGTTAATTTCAAAATCTTTTAGAAAACGCCATCGACTTCTTGGAACATCTTTCTTTGTCAAACCCGCAAATGACACACGATCTAGCTGAACGACTTTATATTCTAAACTTTCAAAAATACGTCTTACAATACGATTTTTGCCCGAATGCAATTCAATCCCGATTTGTTTTTTGTCATCATTATCTTCGGTATAAGCAATTTTGTCAACTTTGATCGGCCCATCTTCGAGTTCCAATCCATCAGCAATTTTGATGAGATCTGCTTTTGAGAGGTCTTTATCTAAAGTAACATGATATATTTTTTTTATGTTGTGGCTTGGATGAGTCAATTTTTTGGCCATCTCACCATCATTGGTAAAGAGTAATAATCCAGTTGTATTTCTGTCTAATCGACCTACAGGATATATTCTTTCCTCACATGCTTTTTCTACTAGACACATCACTGTTTTTCGCTCTAAAGGATCATCAGTGGTAGTTATAAAACCTTTTGGTTTGTTTAGTAAAACATAAACCAATTTTTCAGCAAAGAGTATTTTCCCTTTGTATTTTACTTTGTCCTGTCGGCTGACTTTGGTCCCTAATTCCGCAACAACTTTTCCATTGATCTCAATTTCTCCGTTGGCAATCAATTCATCTGCTTCACGACGTGAGCAAATTCCGGCATTCGCGATATATTTATTTAAGCGAACAAACTCAGCTTGTACGGGCCTAGTAACAGCTTGTTTCTCTTCTTTTTTTTGTTCCTTTTTCTCTATAAAATATTTTTCAACTTCAATTTTCGCCTTTTTTTTCAAAACTTTTGGCGAATCTTTTTTTATGAATTTTGAGAAATCTCCCGTTTTTGATTTGGGGTTTGATTTGTTTTTTTCTGTGCTCATCTACAATTTTTTGGGTTGCAAAGATATCATTAATAACAATACACTTAAAGCGTTGGATAAAACGCATCTTCAATATGTTCCAATTGTGTGTTATTTGAATATACAACAATTGAAATTATATCAAATCGGCATTCAAGCTCCAAATCTTTTTTATCAATATACGCATTCGCAGATCGAATTAAAAAGCCTTGTTTTTTTTTGGTGACTGCAAATTCGGGTTCAACTAAATGATTTGAACTTCGGGTTTTAACCTCTACAATAACCAGCATTTCGTCTTGTTTGGCAATGATGTCAATCTCATCTTTTCCATATCGCCAATTTGTTTCAAGTATAACATACTGATTATTCTTCAGGTGTTGAAGCGCTATTTCTTCGCCCTTTTTACCGAGATCATTATGTTCTGCCATGCAGTGTTAATTTGCTTGATCAAAAATTAACTGAACTTTTTCTCCGACCCTTAAATGTATCTTTCTTCCTAAAATCAATGCTCGATTATCAGGAAAGTGACCTGCCGGAAAATTAAAACAGACAGGATAATCGTATTCAATGGTATGCTCTTGAATGATTTCGCAAGCAGTTTTCCCGAAAGGAATGGTGTTATCATTCATAATGGTCATCCCTCCAACGATTAGTCCCGCTATATTGCTAAGTTTTCCACTTCGTTTTAAATTTAGCATCATCCGATCGATATGATAAAGATATTCATCGAGATCTTCTACAAACAATATTTTACCTTCGGTTTTGATATCAGCATTACTCCCTGTGAGTGTATGAATGATGGATAAATTTCCACCTATTAAAGAGCCTTCTGCATTCCCTTCTCGATTGAATGGATGAGTATTTATTTCATAGGAAATTGAATCTCCAAACAAGCATTTACGCAATGAAATAATGGCCTCATTAGAGGCCGTGTCAAAATTTAACGGCATAATGGCATGTATGCTTTCAATTCCTAGATGTTGATTAACATAGGAATGGATAACTGTAATGTCGCTAAAACCAATAAGCCATTTGGGTTTTTTAATGAATTTTGTCCAATTGAGCCTATCTAGTATTCGCACAGTTCCGTACCCACCACGGGCGAAACTTATGGCTTTAATTTGATCATCATCAAGCATTAATTGCAAATCCTGTAGGCGCTCATCATCAGTACCTGCAAATTGATGATGTTCTTTGAAGATATTCTCTCCAAGAATACTTTCTAATCCCCAATGAGTAAATATTTCAATTGCTTCTTTTAGCTCTAAGGGGCTAACTTTTCGGGCACTGGCAACAATGCCAATTTTATCGCCTATTTGTAAATACTCAGGTCGGTTCATCTCTAATTGTATAAAACAAATCCTTAACTTTGTCGAAGTTACAGGAAAAAAGACAAATAATGGAAAAAAGACAAGATAAATTTAAGCGTTATACCGTCACTTCGGCTTTACCATATGCCAATGGACCCTTACATATAGGACATTTAGCGGGAGTTTACATCCCTGCTGATATATATGTTAGGTATTTACGTTTGAATGAAAAGGATGTTGTGTTTATTGGTGGTTCAGATGAGCATGGAGTCCCAATCACGATTAAAGCACAGAAAGAAGGAGTGAGTCCGCAGGAGATCGTTGACCGCTATCATCGCATTATTAAAAAGTCTTTTGAAGAGTTAGGAATTTCTTTTGATGTATATTCTCGTACATCGAATAAAATGCATCACGAAACAGCTTCTGAATTCTTCACCACTCTTTACGAAAAAGGTGAATTTATTGAACAAAGTAGTGAGCATTATTATGATGAAGAACGTCATCAATTTTTAGCTGATCGATATATCACAGGTACCTGTCCTCATTGTGGGAATGAAAATGCCTATGGCGATCAATGCGAAAATTGTGGAACCTCATTGAATGCAACAGATTTAATCAATCCTAAATCTGCTTTAACAGGAAATAAGCCGATTATGAAAGAGACCAAACACTGGTATTTGCCACTTGATAAATATGAGAATTGGTTGAGAGAATGGATTATTGATGGTCATAAAGATGATTGGAAATCGAATGTTTATGGACAATGTAAATCCTGGATTGATCAAGGATTGCATCCTCGTGCGGTAACCCGCGATTTGGATTGGGGAGTCCAAGTTCCTCTCAAAGATGCCGAAGGTAAAGTGTTGTATGTATGGTTTGACGCGCCTATCGGTTATATTTCGGCTACCCGCGAATGGGCTGCTGAAAAAGGAGTTGATTGGGAACCTTATTGGAAAGACAAGGAAAGCAAATTAGTGCACTTTATTGGAAAAGATAATATTGTTTTCCATTGTATCATTTTCCCTTCTATGTTAAAGCAGGAAGGTTCATTTATTCTACCTGAGAATGTGCCGGCCAATGAATTTCTGAATTTGGAGAATGACAAAATATCTACCTCTCGAAATTGGGCTGTATGGTTGCATGAATATTTAGAAGAATTTCCTGGGAAACAAGATGTATTGCGTTATGTGTTATGTGCCAATGCTCCCGAAAATAAGGATAATGATTTTACCTGGAAAGATTTCCAAGCTCGGAATAATAATGAATTATTAGCCATTTTTGGCAATTTTGTGAATCGTACCTTGGTGCTCAC
>JBFFMB010000171.1:0-4622 GCA_041554455.1 Bacteroidales bacterium | reverse complement strand
TGCGTCATGAAATTATGAATTCAGTAACCCCAATCAAAAGTCTCACTTCGACCATTATCAGAATATTTTCGAATAATGGTGAAAACAAAAAAATAGAACAACTTAATCAAGAAAATATTGACAACGCACTTTCTGCTTTAATTGCCATTGATAAACGAAATCAAGGAATGGCCACATTTATTGAATCTTACCGAAATTTGACCAATACCCCAAAACCTATCATTGAAGAAGTTGATATCAATGATTTTTTTGATCACATCAAAATTTTGATGTATGAAGATTTCAACTCAAACAATGTAAAGGTTGATTTTTTCGTCAAATCAGAAACAATAAAACTAAACGCTGATGAAAAATTATTATCACAATTAATGATTAATTTAATTCGGAATGCCATTGAATCAATGAATGATCAAGTCCAAAAAATACTACAAATAAATGCTGCGCAAACTAATCATAAACAAGTTATTATTTCCGTAAACGATAATGGTTCGGGCATTGACAAAGATGAACTTGAAAATATTTTTGTTCCTTTTTATACAAGCAAGGAAAAAGGCTCAGGCATTGGATTAAGCTTATGTCAACAAATCATGCATTTACATAAAGGACGTATAGCTGTGGCTTCAAAAAAGGGTGAAGGAACCACCTTCACCCTTGAATTTTAGAAAAATATTTTATTCGTAACGAATGGCTTCCACCGGATTTTTTCGTGCTGCTTTAAAGGCCAGATAGCTTACTGTACTAATAGCAATCAGTATAGTGAGTATAAATGAGACTATAAAAATCCACCAGGGAATTTGAATGCGATAAGCAAAAATATTGAGCCATTTATTCATCAAATACCATGCAATGGGTCCTCCGATGATATTAGCGATCAATACCCATATTGCAAATTCTTTTGAAAACAGATACATCACTTGATGGACGCTGGCACCAAATGCTTTTCGTATCCCAATTTCTTTAAATTTTTTCTCAGCCATAAATGCTGATAATCCAAGCAAGCCAAGACATGCAATAAAGACTGCTAAGAAAACAAAATATAAAATAATGGTTTCAAATCGTTTTTCTCCTTCATATAAAGCTTCAATATCCTTATCCAAAAATCGATATTCAAAGGGATGATTCGGAAGGATATCCTTAAATACAGATTCGAAATGCTGAATACATTCTTCAATATGATCCGGATGAACTTTAGTTAAAACAATATTATTAAAGGATGTATTCATTGTTAAAACCATTGCTTCAACTTTTTCATGTAGCGATTTAAAATGATAATCTTTCACGACACCAATAACATGCCCAACTATTTCATCATCCCAACTCGCAGCAAAATTCCAATTCATTTTTTTTCCAATGGCTTCTTCAGGAGTCCATCCAAAACGTTTTGCAGCAGATTCATTAATAATACAAGCGGATGAATCCATGCCAAATTCATTGGAGAAATTTCGTCCAGACACCAGTTTTATTTGAAGAATATCTAAATAATCGGGGTCTATACCTGATGTTCGCAATGGGAAAAATTCATTACTCCCCTCAATTTTAAAATGATCGCCCCAAGGGGTTGTTCCTGGTAAAACATTGGCAGTTGCGACTCTCTCAATATTAGCATATAAAGCTAATTTATCTTTTAACTGGTTGGGGACTTGAGGACTTACAGAATTATCAAGCACAGTATATACGATCAAATCCTTACCAAAGCCTAATTTTTTGTTCTTAATGTAATTCATCTGGAGAAAAACCACTCCTGCTCCAATCAACAATAAAACCATAATTACAAATTGGAAAATTACAAGCGTTTTTCGCACAAATATGCTACTGCCACCAACATCACATTTGCCTTTAAGAATTGAGATGGGTTCAAATGAGGAAGTGAAAAAAGCAGGATAAACCCCTGAAATAAACCCTACCAAAACGGCCAAGACAAGTAGTAAGAATCCATTTTTTTGGTAATCGAATGCAATTTCTGCTGAAACAATTCGTCTGAACTCAGGGATAAAACTTTCGATGATTACAAGGGCAAAAAAGGTAGCTATCATCGCTACTAAGATAGATTCTCCTAAAAATTGAGTGATCAACATTCTTCGGGTACTACCCACAAATTTACGAATTCCAACTTCTTTAGAACGAAAAATGGATCGAGCGGTCGAAAGATTCATAAAGTTGATACAGGCTATAATTAGTATAAGCAATGCAACTCCACTCAATACAATCACATGATTGATATCAGAAGTTATAGCAAAATCAAAAATTCGATCATTCTTTAAATGAATATCCAACATTTTTTGAATACGAAACAGGGATTCGTCTTTCCAATTAGTATAGTGTCTATCTCTGAAATCGAGGAGTTTATTTTCAAAATCAACACTATTTGCATTCTCTGAAAAAAGAACATACGAATATAAATTCAGTGGTAACCAATTATTCACATCAAAATCAGGATTACCGATGGAAGAAGCGATAAAATCAGTCTGAAAATGTGTATTCTCGGGAATATTCGCCATAACGGCTCCAACAGTATATTTGAAGGTATTATCTACATCTAAAACTTTACCGATTGGATCTTCCTTGCCAAAATATCGGTGACTGGCATTTTGAGAAATAATAACTGTATTCTCAAGCGTTAATGCATTATGGTTTCCATGAATAATTTTTATATCAAATACAGAAAATAAATTTGAATCTGCAGCCATTATATTCTTTTCTCTAAATCGTTTGATGCCAGATCCATCTTGTGGTCGATATTCGATCATGGCTTGATCAAAAAAAGTAAATCGAGTACCTGCAACAACTTCGGGGTATTCTTTAGCCAAATGATAAGCTGATGGGCCGGGGGCTATTGCAGCTTCCTGAGTAGGTGCCTGCGACCACATCATGTCCATAGTCATACGATAAATTCGATCCGCATTTTTAAAATGCCTATCAAAACTAAGCTCATAATTTACATATAATGTGATGAGTATAAATACAGAAATACCTACAGATAGCCCAAGAATATTTATAATTGAAAAGCCTTTGCTTTTACTTAAATTACGAATGGCTGTTTTTAGATAATTTGTCCACATGACTTCTTTATTAGAAATTAATTTTAAGCTGTCTTACTCACACTTTAAGGTTTCAGCCGGATTTGCATTTGCTGTTTTTACTGACTGGTAACTAACAGTTAGCAAAGCAATTATTAATGTAATTAGTCCAGCAAAAAGAAAACCAAACCAATTTATTGGTACTCTGTAAGCAAAATTATTCAACCAATTGTCCATTAGAAAAAAAGCCAAAGGCCATGCTATGATATTTGCAATTAAAATTAATTTTAAAATATTTGTTGATAATTTGAATAAAATTTGAAAGGTCGATGCTCCAAATACTTTTCGGACACTTATTTCCCTAATTCGATATTTCACAATCAAGCTATTAATTCCGAATAATCCTAAACAGGATATAAAAACTGAAAGGAGGGTAAACACCAATATTAGTGATCCCGTTTGTGATTCTTCTTTATAGAGTTTTTTATATTCAAGATCCACATTTTGGAGTTCAAAGGGGTAATTGGGATACAGTTCTCTCCATTTGCTTTCAATGAACTGTAAAGAGGCATTATATTGTGAGGGATTAATCCGCATTGAAATATAATCATAGCCACTCCTAGCTATTGAAAATACGAGAGGCTCAATGGGATGGTGTAATGATAAAAAATTAAAGTCGTCGATCACCCCAACTACTTTCCCCATTTTTTCAGAACCACGCATACCTAATCTTCTACCTACGGGATTTTCCTCTCCAAAATAACTGATTGCTGCTGATTTATTTATTACATAGCCTTTCAAGGGATCATCAATCATATCTGAAGGGAAAGTACTCCCATGCAAGACTTTAATTTCAAAGGTTTCAAAAAATTCTTGATCAACCATAAGAAACCAAGCAATATTATCTACAATTTCATCACCTTTTTCATACCAGACAGTTTGATGAAAAGGATTGTCGGTAATATTAAATGAGTGGGCTGATAAACTGATAATATTTGAATTCGAGGAAAAAGCTTGCTTAATAAATTTATTATTGGCTTTAAGACTATTTTGATGTAACGGAATATTAACAACACCATGGCGATTAAAGCCTACATTACGGCTTTCAATATAAGTCATTTGATTATTGATCGTAACAGCTGATATGATTAAACAAACCGAAATTACAAACTGAATGATCATCAATATATTTCTGAATGAAGTATTGGCCTTATTCCCTTTAAAACCTGACTTTAAAACTTTAATAGGCTGCAATGCGGAAACCACAAATGAAGGATAACTACCGGATATTAGTCCTACCCATATTATGATTAATACACTTAAAAGGATAAATCGGCTGTCGAGATAATCTATATAAATTTGAATGTCAAACCATCTGTTTAGTAAGGGAATGAATGATTCGATAAAAACAAAACTTAAGGCCAATGCGATTATTGTGAAGAATACAGATTCGCTTAAAAACTGTTTTTGAATTTTATATCGGTCTGCGCCAGCTACTTTTCGTAAACCAACTTCTTTTGCCCTTCGCAAAGAGGATGCAATGGATAGATTTATAAAATTTATGGAAGCAACCAATAAAATGATAATAGCAACAAAAACATAAAT
>JBFFMB010000170.1:0-4656 GCA_041554455.1 Bacteroidales bacterium | reverse complement strand
GATATTCACACTCCCTGCTTTATCAAAAATAAAATCATAGTTTCGAGTTTTAGCAATTTCGTTTATCACATTGAATATTTTTTCCTGAATCGGCTGAATTAATTCCATTCGTTTGGTGTACAATTCCCCTTCTGGTCCAAACTTATCTTGCTGAAATTTCTTTATGGCTTTTTCTTTCGAAACAATTTCTTCTTCTTTTTTTTGTTTCAAATCAGCAGGCAATAAAGCAGATTCAGCTTGGTAAGCACGGTAGAGTTTGTCAATTTCGGTATACTTGTTTTCAATTTCTTTTTGCCATCGAGCTGACAACTCATTTAATATGTCTTGAGCATCGTTATACTCAGGGATATTTGTGAGAATATAATCGGTATCAACATAAGCATGTTTTTGGGCATAAGAAATCGTTGAAACACATAAAAAAACCAATACTGCTAAAATTATTTTTTTCATAATATCTAATTTTAATTTTACAATATCATTCTAAATTGCAAAAAGCTTGCCAGATTAATTAATCAATTGATTTATTCATAGAGAAATGGAAGTGAGCTCCATTTGCATCAGGACTACCTGGTATTTCATCAAAACCATAACCCCAATCAAGTCCAAGGAAACCAAACATTGGCATAAATATACGAATACCAACACCGGCTGTACGATATATATCAAACGGATCGTAAGCATTTAGATTACCCCAAGCATTTCCACCTTCAACATAAGCCAATGCATATATAGTTGCACTAGGATTCAATGATAATGGATAACGAACTTCCATAGTATATCTGGTATATACAGATCCACCAATATCACCCGTTAAACCAATTGGCAATACTTCATTATCATAACCTCTCATGGCTATAATTTCACGCCCATCCATATTATAACCTCCACTTAAACCATCACCACCGACATAAAAACGACCAAAAGGAGTGGTTCCAATATCTTCATTATAAGATCCCATATAACCAAATTGCATTCGCGTACTTAAGACTAACTTATCAAGTAATTCGAAATACCAACCCGTATTAAATTTGATTTTATAAAATTCAACCCACTTATACTTTTCATCATCATCCATTGATTTATAATCTTTCTTAGAAAAAGAAGAGTAAGGTAAAGTTAGTTCGAGAGAAAGGGCCATTTCAGATCCATAACGAGGATAAATGGGTTGACTTGTTGAATTACGACCTAAGGTTATTGAATAACTGAAATTATTAAATTTACCTGTTCCTGAACCAAAAGAGAAAATATTATAATTATCTAAATCATACAGTAGAAACTTTACACTCTGATATAAGGTAAAATAGTCATCAGGCCAGTTTAATCGTTTCCCTAGTCCTAGGGTAACTCCATTAGTAACAAATTTTTGGAAATTTTCGTGATCCGAATCATACTGATTTGCATTTGAAAATGCCGAGTGATAATAAGATACAGTCAACGAATTGGGTTTTTTACCTCCAAACCAAGGTTCTGTTAGAGAAACACTATAGTTGAAATAACCCTTTCCATAAGTTTGGAATTTTACGGCTAGTTTTTGACCATCACCAGTAGGTATAGGTTTCCACATATCCTTCTTAAACAATCCTTTTATTGAGAAATTATTGAATGAAAATCCTAAAGATCCTATAATACGACCATATCCAAATCCCCCAGATAACTCAATCTGATCCGAGGAAGTTTCCTCGACTCTATATTCAATATCAGCAGTACTATTTTGCTGATTGGGGCGTACATCAGGATCGATTGTTTCGGGATTAAAGTATCTTAATTGAGATAATTCTCGGGTTGTTCTGATAAGTAACTCTCTGTTAAATAACTGCCCTGGACGTGTTCTGATTTCACGCATAGCCACATGATCATTGGTTCGTGTATTCCCTGAAATAGTAACTTTATTGATACGAGCCTGTTTACCTTCATTAATTCTAATTTCTATATCGATAGAGTCATTTGAAACCAATACCTCCACTGGATTAGCATAAAAGAATAAATAACCATCGTCTAGATATAATGAACTAACGTCAATATCCATGGGGTTATAATTTAATCTTTTGTCAAGAAGTTCTTTATTGTAAATATCACCTTTTCTGATTTTCAAAATATCAGAAAGTGTTTGGGAGGAATACTTTACATTTCCAACCCATGTAACATTTCTAAAATAATACTTAGGTCCTTCATCAATACGAATGTCAATATTAACAAGTCCGTTGTTTGTGGTATAAACAGAATCTTTTACAATTCTAGCATCCCGATAACCAATAGCATTATACTTCTCAATAATCAATGCTTTATCTTGTTCAAAATTTTCACGAATAAGTTTCGAGCTTTTAAAAACTCTTAATTTTAAATTATCACGAACATAGTTAGATGCAGAATCAATTAAATCAGAGAAATTAAGTCTTAAACTTGTTGAAAAAACATCTAGAACCAGATCATCAAGCCCTTTTAAAGGAGTAAAGGATCCTTTTTCTTTCGTTTCCTTCATAAAGGATCTGACTTTTTGATCAGAGACTTCTGTATTATTAAGGATGTTAATTTTATAAATTTTTACTTTATTATTCTTTTTAATATCAATATGCAAATAAACTGAGTTTTCTTGTGAGGTATCAACAGTTTGTCTCATATCAACAGCGCAGTTCAAAAATCCCTTATCAGCATAATGCTTTTTGATTTTGTTTTTCGCCCTACTTTGGAGATAGTTTGTAACGATCTCTCCTGAATTAAAGCCAATTTGAGTGTTCAAATCATTAATCTCACCTTTTCGAATACCTGAGTATATGACTCTTCTAAGGCGGGGACGTTCAGTCATTTCAATATTTAAAAAAACTTTATTCCCTTCAATTTTTGAGATTTCGATTTTTATATTTTCTGATAAGCCCTGAAGCCAAAGTTTACGGATAGCTTGAGATATCTTATCACTTGGAATCTGAACTTTATCACCAATATTTAATCCGGAGATCATAATTATGGTATTAATATCCAAATATTTAATACCACTAATAGTAATATCCGCTATTTCGTATTCCTTCGGTTTGTTGTAATCAACTTTAAACAAAGGCGAGTTTTGTGCAAAAGATATATTTGTAGCAATATAAATAAATACAAAAACACATAATAATTTTTTTGTAACTGTCATTCTTAAAAACTTTCTATTAGAATCCTTCTTTAACATTCGTCCCTATATCTTAAGTAATTGTTCACTCGTTTGTCCAAATCGACGTTCTCTTCCTTGATAATCAATGATAGCCATATACAAATCTTCTTTTGTAAAATCGGGCCATAATATATCTGTAAAATAAAGTTCGGCATAAGCAATTTGCCATAATAAGAAATTACTGATACGATATTCTCCACTTGTACGTATTAGCAGTTCTGGATCAACTATACCAGCCGTATTAAGATGTTGGCCAATTAATGATTGGTCAATCTGATCAATTTCTAATTGTCCTTCTTGTACTTTTTTGGCAATAGTTTGAACGGCACATGTCAGCTCCCATCGAGAGCTATAACTAAGTGCCAAATTTAAAGTCATTCGATCATTACCTGAAGTAGCTTTCATCGTTTGTTTCAATTGGATCTGACTTTCTTCAGGCAAACTATCAATATTACCAATGGCATTAAGTCGTATTTTATTTTTGTTTAAAGTTGGAGTTTCCTTTCCAATAGTTTCAACAAGCAAGTGCATAAGAGCATCTACTTCATACTTTGGTCGGTTCCAATTTTCAGTTGAAAAAGCATACAGGGTTAGGTGTTCAATGCCCAATTCAGCAGCACTTTCGGCAGCTTCTCTCACAGCATTCACCCCATTCTCATGCCCGAATGTACGTTCCTTACCCAATTTTTGAGCCCAACGACCATTCCCATCCATAATAATGGCAATGTGTTTTGGTAATCTTTGCAAGTCTATTTTTTCTTTCAGGCTCATATATTTGAATACTCTTTTAATATTAATAATTGGCACAATTAACATTGCCAACATTAAATTTGTAGGTTACTGTAATTCCATAAAAATTATACCAATCTTTGGTTTGAGGATTTCCCCTTTGCATATTCGGTTCATGGCTAAAGCTAGGATCGGACAAAATAACAAAAAGATCAGGATTTGTATACGATGTAGCATCCAAATAGTAAGTTGTGCTGATATCATCAATATAATCTGTAAATGTTTTTCGCATACCCCATTCTATTCCAAGACCAATTTTTTCACTTAAGCTATACTTAAACCCTATTCCGAAGGGTATTGCAAAACCCCTTTGATCATATGGAGACCGTCCATTGTATCCAATATTTTGGCCTTCAGTTCCATAATCTCTCAATTTATATCCGCTAATTTGGGGCTCAAAAAAGAAAAACCCAAGACCTGCAAAAATATAAGGAGTGTATTTATGTTTTTCATTCCCCGTTTCATAAGGGAAAAAATTAAATTCAACAACACCTGAGAATTCTGTAATTCTAGATGTAAAAGCTAAATCCCTATTTTCAACTGCCTTTCGAAATAGGTCAGATGCTTGCACCTTTCCTAACAATAAGTTAAAACGAAATGCCCAACGATCATCTCTATTGTAACGAGCAACGGCACCCTTAGAAAATAAGCTTTGATCAAAATGTTTACCGGGGTTAATATCACCTAAATAGTAAGATGCACCTGCAAAAACACCTGTC
>JBFFMB010000169.1:0-4664 GCA_041554455.1 Bacteroidales bacterium | reverse complement strand
TATAGCTATAGTTAAACTCCCAGAAGTTTCGCTTCCGCAGAAAGATGATTTTAATGATTTGATTTTAGTATTGGATAAAATTCAAGACCCAGGGAATTTAGGAACCATCATCCGTACTGCAGATTGGTTTGGGATAAAGCATATTGTTTGTTCTGAAGACACTGTTGACACTTACAATCCTAAAGTCATCCAATCAACCATGGGTTCAATCTTGAGAGTTAAAACGCATTATACAAATCTTGAGGCATTCTTTAAAAATTCAATTCCGAAAGAGTTAAATATCTATGGCGCTTTATTGGATGGAGAGAATATTCACAATCAGACATTCCCAAGCAATGGCATCTTAATTATTGGCAACGAATCCAAAGGGATCTCTGATAAAATCGTCCAATTTGTAACCCATCGAATCTCTATTCCTGCTCATCCAAATAATGCAACTGAATCGTTGAACGCTTCGATAGCAGCAGCTATTTTAATGAATGAGTTTAGGAGATAAAAAAAGACTTCCCTTCAAAGCCACAACTTAAGTTGTGGTTTTGATAAGCTTATTATTTAGACAAAAAATCAAATAAGCTTTTCTTCACTCATAATTAAAAGATTGTCTGTATTTTTGTAAAAATTAAAAGAAAAAGAAGAAGATGTTACAAGTCATGTTGATTACCGTTGCATTGTTGGCGCTTGCCTTTGCTGGTATAGGAATAAAAATGTTTTTGAAAAAAGATGGTCAATTTACCAAACAATGCAGCACTATTGACCCTCAAACAGGACAACGTTTAGGTTGCACTTGTGGGAATAAAGAAACTGTTTGCCATAACGATTAAAAAGATATTAGATTATAGACTTTAGATATTAGATATACTTTTCCTAACGTCTAGATAATAACTTCTATAGTATCCATAATAAATTCATTTAGCTGCTTTTGGGAACTACTTTTGGATAAGTTCCTCCAGTCCTTCTGTACTGAAGCTTTGCATTTCCCCATTTTCATCAGCATAAATAAAGAAAGCCTCTAGGTCTTCTCTTTGATTGACAAAACCTTTCGCTTTGTCAAGTCCCATTACCATAAAGGCCGTAGCATAAGCATCAGCTTCGGCACAAGTTTTGGCCAATACGGTTACACTTAAAAGACTGTGAGTTACTGGATATCCAGTTTTAGGATCAATCATATGAGAAAAGCGTTTGCCATTTTCTTCATAATATTTCCGATAACTACCTGAAGTTACAAAAGCCATATCTGTGAGTTCAACGGTCACTTGAGCTTCAATTTCTCCATCTGAAGTATCAGTGGGTTTTTGGATACCGACTACCCATTTTTTTTGCTCGGGTTTTAATCCTTTGGTTAAAATTTCTCCACCGACATCTATAATAAAATTATCAATCCCTTTTGAGCTTAAGAAGACTCCTAACAGATCAACTGAATAGCCTTGAGCAATGGCATTAAAATTAATCTCCATGCGCTCATCAGCCTTAATCAGATATCCATTCTCAATACGAGCTTTATCGTGTCCTGTGAAGATCTTAATGCTATCCACCATTTCTTGGGTTAGCTTCATTTTCTGACGAAACCCAAATCCCCAGGCTTCAATTAGCGGACCGAGGGTGCAGTCAAACGCGCCATCGGTTTCTGCTGCTACTTTTTGAGCTAAATTAAAATTATCGATAAAAAAGGGATCCAATTTAACCGCTTCGTTTCTATTAACTTTGGATATGGTTGAGTTCGGAACCCATAAAGACAAAGACTGATCAAAGGCTTTTAAAATAGAGTCCACTTCCACTTCTAGATTTCTACCCTCAGCATCATAATATTTTACTGTATAATAGGTGCCTTGGGCTGCTCCTTGAAAGGATACTTCTTGAAGATTTTCATGAATGTTTTGGCAAGAGCTTAGTAAAAATAGAATTAAAGAAAATAGAAGAATCTGCTTTTTCATTGGAATAATTTTTAAGAATCAAAAGTAAATAATAAAAAAGACGCCCCAAAAAATTGAAGCGTCTTTTATCAAATATATTTTATCAGAATTCTAACCACCAAAATCATCAAAGGCAATCATCTCTTCTGGCACACCATAATCATCCAACATTTTCAAAACTGCATCATTCATCATTGGAGGACCACATAGGTAGTATTCAATATCTTCTGGCTCCGGATGATTCTTCAAATAATTATCCATAATTATCTGATGAATAAATCCGGTATAACCTTCCCAATTATCTTCAGGTAAAGGCTCAGAAAGTCCAATATTGAATTTAAAATTAGGATTGTTTTTTTCGATTTCCTCGAATTGATCAACATAGAACAATTCTCTTGAAGAACGTCCACCATACCAGAAGGTAGCCTTCCGGTTTGTTTTCTTGGTATTGTAAAGATCGAAGATATGCGAACGCATTGGAGCCATACCTGCACCACCACCAATAAACATCATCTCACGTTCTGTTGGTTTGATAAAGAATTCACCATAAGGTCCTGAAACGGTTACTTTATCACCAGCTTTGAGAGAGAAAATATATGAAGAACAAATACCAGGATTCACATTCATAAATTGGCCTTTTGCTCTATCCCAAGGTGGAGTTGCAATACGAATATTCAACATTACAATATTTCCTTCGGCAGGGTGATTAGCCATTGAGTAAGCGCGGTAAATAGGCTCCGGATTTTTCATGGTTAAATTCCACATATTGAAATTATCCCAATCGCCACGATATTCTTCTTCAACTTCGATGTCACTGAAATTAACCGTACACTTAGGAACATCAATTTGGATGTAACCGCCAGATTGGAAATCCATTGTTTCACCTTCAGGAAGTCTAACAACAAACTCCTTGATAAAGGTGGCCACATTGCGATTAGAAACCACTTCGCATTCCCATTTTTTAATTCCAAAAATCTCCTTATGAATACCGATTTGCATATCCTCTTTTACTTTTACCTGACAAGCTAAGCGCCAATTATTCTGCGCTTCTTTACGGGTAAAATAACCTACTTCAGTAGGAAGAATACTTCCTCCGCCTTCAAAAACTTGACACTTGCACATGGCACAAGTTCCACCTCCACCACAAGCCGATGGTAAGAAAATTTTCTCGTTAGCTAAGGTTGACAAAATGGTTGATCCAGGATTAACCGTAAATTCTTTATCTTCGTTAATTGTCAGTTTAACTTCGCCAGAAGGCATCAGCTTTGTGCGAGCATAAAGCAAGACTGAAACCAATAGCATGATGATTACAAGAAACACCACTATGCTAATCAAAACAACTAATCCGATGCTAATATTCAAAATCATATCTTATCTATTTTCTCTTTATTAACATTATAATTTGATACCCAGGAAACTCATGAATGCAATACCCATCAGTCCTGTAATGATGAACGTAATACCTAAACCGCGTAGTGCTGGAGGTACATTTGAATAGCGAATTTTTTCGCGAATGGCTGCAATACCAACAATGGCTAATAACCAACCCACACCCGAACCCAATCCGAATGAAGTAGCCTGCCAAATAGTTTCGTACTCACGTTCTTGCATAAAAAGTGAACCACCAAGAATGGCACAGTTTACAGCAATCAGTGGAAGAAAAATCCCCAATGAACTATATAATGATGGAGAAAATTTCTCCACGATCATCTCAACTAATTGAACCATGGAAGCAATTACAGCGATGAACATAATAAAGCTTAAGAAGCTTAAATCAACATCTGCAAATTCTGGGCTCAACCAAGTTAAAGCACCCGCTGAAAGCAAGTATTCGTTCATTAAATAATCAACTGGGACTGTAATTCCCAAGACAAAGATCACTGCTAATCCAAGCCCCATAGAGGTCTTTACCGTTTTCGAAACAGCCAGGTATGAACACATGCCTAAGAAATAGGCAAATACCATATTATCAATAAAGATTGACTTTACGAATATGTTAAATAATTCCTGCATATCTTATATTATTATTTTTCGTATTTATTTTTGTTCAACGAGTTCTTTATCTTTTGATCTCTGTACCCAGATAATGATTCCAACAAGAATCAATGCCATTGGAGGTAAAATCATAAACCCATTGTTTTTGTATCCAAAGTTATACACTCCTAAATACTCCATAACTGGAATATCCCAAACGGTTCCTGAACCCAAAAGCTCACGGAAGAAGGCAACAACAATTAATATCCAGCCATACCCAAAGGCATTCCCTAGTCCGTCCAAAAAGGCTTCCCAAGGTCGATTGGCCATTGCAAAAGCTTCAAAACGTCCCATGATAATACAGTTAGTGATGATCAGCCCAACAAAAACCGAAAGTTGCTTACTTACGTCAAACACATAGGCTTTTAACACCTGGTCCACAAGAATTACCAAGGCAGCGATTACCGTCAGCTGAACAATGATACGAATCCGTGGAGGGATTCCGTTTCGCAATAGTGAAATAATAACGTTACCAATGGCTAATACAGCCATTACTGATAAAGTCATCACAAATGCCGGCTTAACTTTAGCAGTAACCGCTAAAGCAGAGCAAATCCCCAAAACCTGAGTTGTAATCGGGTTATCCGTATGGAGAGGATTGATTAAGAGTTTTCTGTTTTTCAACGAAAACAATGGTTCCTTTTCTTTTTTAACTTCACTCATCGCTTAATTACGTTTATTGATATATGGAACATAATTTTCTAAACAATTGGCAAGCAT
>JBFFMB010000168.1:0-4671 GCA_041554455.1 Bacteroidales bacterium | reverse complement strand
TTATTCTTAATCATTGAAAATGAGTTATATTCAAGCAAATATATAAAATATGTTCATAAGCTGAACGCTAATTGTTCAGAAGCTGAACGTTATTTTATTAAACTTGAATAGAACTTTTGTTAAGATGCAGTAAATCAGCACTTAAAAATTTTGGCATCGGCTTTGCCTAACTTCTGTATCATCAAAAACCTAATTAAATGATCAGATCTTATTTAAAAATCGCCTTAAGAAGTTTTACCAAAAACATTACATTTTCATTAATCAACCTCTTCGGATTAAGTATTGCTATTGCCTTGTTTATTCTACTTGCTTTATATTTTACAAGTGAATTAAGCACGGACGGGCATCTTGATAATGTGGATAATATTTATTCATTACATGATAAAAAAAATCACTCCATTTCGACCAATGCTTTGTTTGCTAAGTTTTTGTATGGGCGATACCCTGAGATTAAAAAAAGCTGTACCTCCTTTGTTTGGGAAAGTGATTTTTCTTTAAAAGATGGACATACTGTGCATTTTGATCTTTATGGTGCAGTTGATTCAAATTATTTTAAAATTTTTAAAAGTGAAGCCATTTTAGGAGAGCTTGAAAATGCACTCGATGGAAAGAATGGAATGGTTTTGACTGAAAGTGCAGCTAATGCATTGTTTGGCGATCAAAACCCAATTGGTGAGATTGTGATTAAGAGTAACTATGATTTTATTGTAAACGCAGTAATTCCGGATATTCCTGAAAACTCATTTTATAAAGTAGATTGTTTTTTTTCCATAGAAAGCTTTTTAACCATTTCTAGAAATTTGATCACTAATCCTGGAAATTGGTCTTCAATTACTTTTGTCGAAATTGAAGAAAATGTAGATCTTTCGGCCCTAGAGAACAAGATAAGTAAAGATTTATTAGAAGAGTTTGGTAGGGGTACAGAATTTGGCCTACTTCCATACACCGATCTTTATTTTAGTGATGTTAGTATACCTGAAGAATTTGAACATGGCAATAAGCAATTTGTATATTTATTTATTGGGATTGCCCTATTTATCATTATCATTGCCTGTATCAACTATATCAATTTAACAACCGCAAAAGCGACTGCTAGAGCTAGAGAGGTTGGGATTAGAAAAGTGGTTGGAGCTCATAAGCGAAAGTTGGTTATACAATTTTTAACGGAATCCGTCATATTATTATTAATATCTCTTATTTTAGGTTTTCTGATAGCGGAACTTTTTATTGGAGAATTTAATTTGCTTGCGCAAACCAATTTTCATGTCAAGCAATTTTATAATTTTCCGTTTAATATTTTATTTGTATTAGGTGCCATTGTTCTGGGTCTTATTTCTGGACTTTATCCAGCACTTGCACTAACTTCTTTTAAAACGGTTGAAGTTATTAAAGGGAAAATATCAAAGAGTAAAGGCGGTATTATTGCACGAAAATCGTTGATGGTATTTCAATTCGTTATTTCTTTAATAATGGTAGTTGGAGCCATTGTAATCTTTCTTCAGATAAAGCATGTTCGATATACTGATGTTGGATTTAATAAGGAAAACGTAATTCGTTTAAAAACGAATGAGGAGAGAGCTTTTGAGAATGCACAAAGTTTCAAAAATGAGTTATATGCGATTCCTGGCGTAGAAAAGGTGTCATTTTGCTATGCTGTGCCAGGTGAAGTAGGGCATGGAATAGGCTTCAATTTAGATGGCGAAGTAATTAGTATGCAATTATTAGAATGTGATAATGATTTTGTGGAATTAATGGGATTAGAAATGGTTAGTGGTCGTAATTTTTCTAAAGAAGATGATTCAGATTATGATCGATCATTTATCTTGAACGAGGCCGCCATTAAGGAATTTGGTTGGGAAGATCCGTATGCAGTTAATCTTTGGAGAGGTTTTAAATTGGTTGGTATCGTTAAGGATTTTAACTATGAAAGTTTACATATTCCGGTAAAACCTTTGATGATGCCATTTTGGGGTAATCTGGATAATATTGCGATACGTATTAGTTCAAGCAACCAAAAAGCCACACTCACACAAATTGAAAATGCCTGGATCAATCGTTATCCAGAGTCTCCGTTTGCTTATAGCTTTCTAGATCAAATTATTGATCGACAATATAAGGATGAAGAACGTCTTGGAAAAGTAGTCACTTATTTCTCCATATTCGCCTTAATCATTGCATGCATGGGTTTATTGGGAATGACTTCCTATATGATTCAACAACGCAATCGTGAAATTGGGATACGAAAAGTGCATGGTGGTGCGGTGAAACAAATTGTACAAATGTTGTCCTTCGAATTTGTAAAGTGGGTTATTATTGCTTTTGTAATTTCTGTTCCAATTTCATACTACATCATGAGAATATGGTTGGATAAAAATTTCATCTCTCAGGTTCCTCTTGATTGGTGGATATTTGTGGTGAGTGGATTAGTTGTTATTGTTGTTTCTCTTATTACTGTCGGTATACAATCTTATCGTGCCGCAGTAATGAATCCAGTAGATAGTTTGAGATACGAGTAATTTTAAAATTGAAAATATAATTGACATGATCAGATCTTACATTAAAATCGCCTTGAGGAGTTTTACAAACAATATTACGTTTTCTTTAATCAACCTCTTCGGACTAAGTATTGCTTTTGCTTTATTTATCCTGCTTTCGCTTTATATTACAAGCGAGCTTTCAACAGATGAGCATATCGAGAATGTTGAGAATATTTATTCCTTACATGAAAAAAACAAGCATTCAATTTTTACTGGTGGAATGTTTGCTAAATATATTTCTAGTCGTTATCCTGAAGTGAAAGAAGCATGTACTTCTTTTGTTTGGGATGCAAATTTTTTCCTGAAAGATGGACGTCATGTCCATTTTGATCATTTTGGGGCTGTTGACTCTAATTATTTTCAAATTTTCAAGAATGAAGCCATTCTGGGTAATCTTAAGCATGCTTTGGATGGAAACAATGGAATGGTGCTAACTGAAACAGCAGCAAAAGCCTTATTTGCTGATAAAAATCCGATTGGTGAAATTGTGAGTATGGACAATGAATTTGATTTTATTGTAAATGCAGTAATCCCGGATTTACCTGAAAACTCATTTTATCAGGCAGATTGTTTTATCTCCATTTTATGTTATGAAACCATAAGCGAGGGATTTCTTACTGATAATGTAGGCTGGTCAGTAAATACCTTTGTTGAATTGGAAGAGAATGCAAATGTTTCTCTTTTAGAAGAAAAGCTTAGTAAAGATTTGCTTGAACAATATGGTAAAAAAAGCAATTTTGGTTTAATACCATATACTGATTTGTATTTCAGTGATGTACACATTCCAGAGGAACTTGAACATGGAAATAAACAATTTGTAATGCTATTTCTTGCTATTGCAATATTTATTATTGTTATCGCTTGTATTAATTATATTAATCTAACCACTGCAAAAGCTAGTAGTCGTGCTAGAGAAGTTGGAATAAGAAAGGTCGTTGGAGCTCATAAACACAAACTGATAAAACAGTTTCTTACAGAATCCATCATCCTTATTTTTATTTCACTTATTCTTGGGTTTTTATTGGCTGAACTATTTATTGGTGAGTTTAATTTATTAGCGAATACCAATTTTCATGTAAAACGTTTCTATGCCTTTCCATACAATGTGTTTTTTATCCTTATTGCCCTAGTCTTAGGAATTATCTCTGGCTTATATCCTGCATTTGTATTAACCTCTTTTAAAACGGTGGAGGTTATAAAAGGTAAAATATCTAAAAGCCGTGCTGGTATTATTGCAAGAAAAAGTTTAATGGTTTTCCAATTCATCATCTCTTTGGTTATGATTGTTGGATCCATCGTAATTTATCGTCAAATAAATCATGTTAAGCATACAAGCCTTGGATTTCAAAAGGATAATATTATTCGTCTAAAAACAAATGATAATGACGCATTTATGAATGCTCAGGCATTCAAGGATGAACTACTTGCCATCCCTGGGGTAGATAATATTTCCTTTTGTTATGGGGTGCCCGGTGAGGTGGGACATGGTATGGGTGCTAAAATTGATGGCGAAGATATTAGCATGAGACTCTTAGAGTGTGATTATGATTTTATAAATGTGATGGGTTTGGAGATGGCAAGTGGAAGAAATTTCTCAAATGAGGATAATTCCGATTATAATCGTTCTTGCATCATTAATGAAGCAGCTGTTAAAAAATATGGTTGGGAAGATCCCTATTCAATAAAACCCTGGGGATTTAAATTAGTAGGTATTGTTAAAGACTTTAATTTTGAAAGCCTCCACCTACCCGTGAAACCTTTATTCATGCCTTTTTGGGGAAATATGGATAAAATGGCCATTCGGATAAGTGGCTCGAATCAAACAACGATTATTGAGAAAATTGAAAAGGCCTGGATTAAACAATATCCCGAAGTTCCCTTCAATTTTACTTTTGTAGATCAAAGTATTGATAAACAGTATAAGGCAGAAGAAAGATTGGCAAAGGTAGTCACTTATTTTTCCATTTTTGCTCTTATGATTGCGAGTATGGGTTTATTAGGGATGACCTCATACATGGTTCAGCAACGTAAACGTGAAATTGGGATACGAAAGGTTCATGGTGGTGCAGTTAACCAAATCGTTCAAATGCTTTCCTTTGAATTTGTGAGATGGGTGATCATTGCTATAATTCTA
>JBFFMB010000167.1:0-4704 GCA_041554455.1 Bacteroidales bacterium | reverse complement strand
GATGTAGTTTTTGTGGATGAGTATAAAGAAGAATTTCATAATCAGTTTTTTCAACCAGTTACCATATTGTCTGTGCCCGTGCTAAATGGAGAAGCCTTTGGTTTGTATCAAATTGAAGCCCTGGCTTGTGGGGTTCCCATTGTTCAGCCTGCATTGGGTGCTTTTCCTGAAGTGGTTAAGGTCAGTCAAGGAGGTGCGATTTATTCGCCAAATACAGCTACTGCTCTAGCTGAAAAATGGGCTGAAGTATTATCCAAACCAGAAGACTTAAAACAAATGAGTCTGAACGGACGCAAAAGTGTGGAACAAAAATTCAATAGCAAATTGCTTATAAATGAAATGCTAAACATCTATCAATCGGTTGTAACTAATAATTAGTTTAAATTTGAAACATGATCAACCTAAAAAAAATAAACAAACATTATTATAATCATTCAGGAACCATCAAACAGCAAGTCTTGAAAGATATTACTTTAAGCATTGATGCTGGTGATTCTATAGCGATTGTAGGACCTTCAGGATGTGGAAAAAGCACCTTATTGAATCTTATTGGGAGCATTGATGTACCGACATCGGGCATTATTGAATTTGATGGGAAGGATATCGGACAACTGAATGACAAGCAATTATCGATTCTTCGAAATCAAGAAATTGGATTTATCTTTCAAATGCATCATTTGCTGCCTCAATTAAATGTACTGGAAAATGCCATCTTACCAACGTTGGCAGATTCTAAACAAATAAATCGAAAAGCAATTACTGAACGAGCAATTGCATTGCTAGAACAGGTTGGCTTAAAAGATAAAATTTATCAATTTCCGGGACAATTATCAGGGGGAGAATGTCAACGAGCTACGGTTGTCCGTGCATTAATTAATAAACCAAAACTAATACTGGCTGATGAACCCACAGGTTCTTTAGATCATCAATCTGCTGAACAAGTGGGTGATTTATTAGTTGAAATCCAAAAGGAACAAAATATTGCATTGATTGTGGTTACTCACTCAAAGAGTTTAGCTGCTAAGATGAAGGTTCAATATTCTCTTGTTGATGGGGAGTTGTCAAAGTTATAATTACCAAATTACAATAATCAAAATACAAATAAATCTCAATGTTCAAAAACTTAAATTCTATTAAAATCACTTCGAATTCAATTTCTGCTTTGCGTTTGGGTTTTTAGAATTTATTTGAAATTTGCAACTTGTCTTTTGTAATTTTAAAAAGGATGTCACTGTTTAAACTAATCTTACGTAGTCTGTTTTATTATAGAAAAAACCATTTTGCTGTTTTTCTTGGTACCTTAATTAGTACGGCTATACTAACCGGTGCCTTGATCATTGGTGATTCTGTCAAATATAGTTTGAGTAATTTGGTAGATAAGCGACTTGGTGAAGTTGTTTTTGCGATGGAAACAGGCGATCGTTTTGTTTCGGATACACTTTCGGTAAAATTATCAAGCAGTCTTAATGTTAAAACAGCTTCAGTGTTAATGCTAAATGGAATTAGTATTGACCCAAACTCTTCCAATCGAATAAATAAAACACAAGTCCTTGGTATTGATCCGAGTTTTTGGAATTTATCCGGACTATATCTTCCTGAAATAGGAAATGAAGAGGCTATTATTAGTCAAAATCTGGCTAGTCGTTTAGATTTAAAGGTAGGAGATGTGTTTTTATTGAGGGTTGAAAAGAAAAGTTTTATTCCTTCCAATGCCCCTTTTGTTAAAGAAGATGAAACATCAAAAGCTTTACGATTAAAAATTATTTCCATTGCAGATAAAAATCATTTAGGGCGATTTAGTTTGAATAATAATCAAGTTGCACCTTACAATGTATTCTTATCCAAAAAGTATCTGGCTAAGCAAATTGAAATCTCTGGCTATTCCAATCTCGTTTTGATTGGAAACAATATCGATCAATCCCTCACTCTTGAAGAACTTAATCGACAGTTAAAAAAGCAGTGGTCGCTTGATGATGCCGGATTAACGATCAATAAACTGAGTGATGCCACTGAGTATGAAATACGTTCTCGCAGAATATTTTTAGAAGCTGCAATAGCTAACCCTGTAATAAAGATCTTGCCCGAAAATGAAGAAGTTTTAAGTTATTTGGTCAATACCTTAGAATCTAAAACGGCTGAAACGCCCTATTCTTTTGTAAGTGCTATCTCTTCATTGAATGAACATTTGGGCGAAGATGAAATTATTATCAACGATTGGTTGGCATTAGACTTAAATCTTAAAGTGCACGATTCAATTAGACTGAAATATTTTGTGATAGGTCCAATGCGAAAGCTGTTTGAAGAAAGTAAATCCTTTGTTGTCGATAAGATCATTAAAACAGGAAAAAACGGGATCGATAATTCGTTGATGCCTCCATTTCCAGGACTGGCAACTGCCAATAGTTGTAATGATTGGGAAACGGGTGTTCCTATTGATCTAAGTCGAATTAGAGAAAAGGACGAAGCCTATTGGAATGTATATAAAGGAACCCCCAAGGCTCTCATCAGCTATCAAACGGCTCAGTCATTATGGGCTAATCGTTTTGGTGATCATACAGCTTTGCGGTTTAGTAGTAAGGATGTTGCGTTGGATGAATTTAAACAAAAAATATTGGATGAAATTAATCCAAAAAAATTGGGATTAGCTTTTCTTTCGGTACGTGAAATTGGAGATTTAGCGGTGGATAATTCCATTGGATTTGGAGAACTATTTCTCAGTTTAAGCTTTTTTGTTATTGCTGCTGGGATCCTTTTGACGGCTCTTTTGTATTCCTTGAGCATGGAAGCACGCAAAGAGGAAAGTGGGATATTGGCCGCTTGTGGCTTTAGCAAACGGAAAATTCGTAAAATTCAGTTTTTTGAATCATCATTCGTAGCCATTTTAGGTGGATTTATTGGAGCATTGGTAGGCATCCTTTATAATAATCTTATTATGAGGGGTATTAATTCTGTTTGGATTGATATTGTTCGAACCAACGAATTAGAGATTTATTTACGTCCTCAAACATTGCTAATTGGTGCCATGAGTGGCATTATTATCGCTTTGATTGTTGTTTATTTCATAAGCCTTAAAAAAACAAAACAACCCATTGTTGTCTTGATTAAAAAGATCAAAATAGAAAATATTCGAACAAAACAAAAGGGAGTGACTCTATGGATTATTGCTTTGCTAAGTTTGGTTGGCGTAGTTTTTCTTCTTGCCCTATCATTTTCTGCAAATGTAGAATCGACTGCTTCGAATTTTCTTATGGCAAGTGCTTTATTTTTAATCACTGCATTTGCATTCGTAAAAATTTATTTGACTAATCTGCAGAAGCAAACTAAATCTGGGAACTTTACTGTACTTTCCTTAGTGCTTCGAAACACCAGTTTGAACCAAAATAGAAGCATGGCGGTAATCGTATTGTTAGCCCTGGGTGCTTTTACTATCCTCATCACAGGTGCCAATCGTAAAACCTTTTATGGAATGGATCAAAATGCTCAATCGGGTACAGGTGCTTATTTGTATTGGGTGGAAACAAGTTTACCAATCCTACATGATTTAAATACTTCTAATGAATATGATGCAGAGCGAATAAAGGAGTTGGAAATTAGTTTTGCTCAATTTCATCAATTGGAAGGCGATGATGCCAGTTGTTTAAATTTGAATCAGGTGAATCAGCCTCGGGTTTTGGGTGTTGATCCGAAGGCCTTTGATTCCAAAAAGGCATTTGCGTTTGCACAGTTGGATGAACGGATTGATGAAATTCATCCGTGGATGGCATTGGAAAAGGAATTGGGCACTAATATTATTCCTGCCTATGCTGATCAAACGGTCATTACTTGGGGCTTGAAAAAGAAAATAGGGGATACCCTTTACTATAAAAGTGAAGCTGGCGAAATGATTTCAATGGTCTTGATGGGCGGCTTAAATCCTTCCATTTTCCAAGGAAATTTATTAATAGCAGATCATTTTTTTACGAAATATTTTCCGGGAGTAGCTGGTTCCAAAATTTTATTGGTGGATGCACCAATTGATCAAGAAACGAAAGTGCGTGATTATCTCAATCAAAATTTTACTGATTTTGGAATGGATGTCATTCGTGCGTCCGATCGATTAGCCGATTTCAATTCAGTCACCAATACCTATTTAACGGTATTTATGATTTTGGGTGGACTAGGTGTGTTGATCGGGACTATTGGTTTGGGTATTGTTTTGTTGCGAAATATGTTAGATAGACGACATGAAATCGCTTTAATGCAAGCCATGGGTTTTGATAGACGTAAAATATTTAAGATTGTTTTTCTTGAGAATTTCATCCTATTGATTGCTGGACTATTCATTGGATTGCTTTCTGCTTTTATTGGAATTCTCCCCACATTTTTAAGTAACTCATTTGAGATGCAAGCATCTATGATGATACTCATACTTGCTGTTATTTTCCTTAATGGAATGGGCTGGATTTATTTTACAGCCCGATCAATGATGAAATCAAAAATGATTGGAGCCTTGCAAAATGACTAATAGAATTATTGTTTTTAATTCCTAATCAACTTTTTATTTTTTCAAAAAGTGCAGTCAATTTATCCTCATAAAATTGTTTAATTGTCTCCTCATATTCACCGATTGGTTTAACCGGAATCAAATCCATGACTTCCTCTGGATCGTAATCTGAAAAAAATAAAGTGTTAACACTTCCATCGATCATTCCTGCAATTACTTCT